>NZ_JBAKFV010000008.1:0-243731 GCF_036889365.1 Caulobacter sp. CCNWLW153 | reverse complement strand
TCCGCTGCGCCGGAAAGTCATCACCAGCTCCCCCCACCGATCGCTACGCGATCGCCTCCCCCACAGGGGGAGGTTCGACTACTCCACCCCGGCCACGGCCAGCAGCGCCGCCAGGCCCACCTGCATGCCCTTGAGCGTCGGGGCCTTCTCGATGTCGATCCACTCGTCCAGGGCGTGGGCGCGGCCGCCCTTGCCGCCGGCGCCGATGGTGATGGCGGGAATGCCCAGGCTCATGGGCAGGTTGGCGTCGGTGGATGAGGCCTCGTGCTCGGGCGTGAAGCCCAGGGCCGAGATCGCCGCCGCCGTGGCCGTGACGATGGCCGCCTGCGGATCGGTGCCGCCGGCCGGGCGCTCGCCGATCACCTTGGCGTCGTAGGCGATCACCCCCGGCTTGGTCGAGCGGGCGGCGTTCTCGCCGGCCACGGCCTTGTCGAGGATGCCGATGAAGGTCTGGTCCAGCTTGGCCAGCTCGGCGGCGCTTTCCGAGCGCATGTCGAACTCGAGGAAGATCTGGTTGGGGATCGAGTTCACCGAGGTGCCCCCGCCCACCACGCTGGCCGAATAGGTGGTCTTGGGGTCGGCCGGCGGCTTGACCGCATAGAGGTCGACCACCGACTGGGCCATGGCCGTCATCGGGTTGACGACGCCGAACGCGCCATAGCTGTGGCCGCCCGGGCCCTTGAAGGTGACGCGATAGCGCTTGGAGCCCACGCCCCGGTCGACGATGCGCGAGGGGTCCGAGCCGTCCATCGAGAAGAAGGCGCTGATCCGGCCCTGGTATTTGCCCTTGGTGAAGAGGTGCTTGACCCCGCGCAGGTCGCCCGGCCCCTCCTCGCCCACATTGCCGACGAACAGGATGTCGGCCTTGGTCCTGATCCTGGCCGCGTCCATGGCCCGCACATAGGCCAGCAGCACGGCCAGCGAGCGGGTGTCGTCGCCGATGCCGGGGGCCGACAGCCTGGTCCCCTCGCGCTTGACCTTCACGTCGGTGCCTTCGGGGAAGACGGTGTCGAGGTGGGCGGCGATGACCACGAACGGACCCTTGCCCTTGGTCGCCGTCCCGGCCCGCACGCCCATGACGTTGCCCTCGGCGTCCATCTCGACGTCGGTCAGGCCTACGGCCTTGAGCATCTCCAGATAGGCCTTGGCGCGCTGCTCCTCCTTGAACGGCGGCGCGGGGATCTCGGTCAGGGTGACGATGTCGGCGACGGTGCGGTCGTAGTCGGCGTCCAGCTGCTTGACCGCGGCCTTGAACCCCGGGCCGCCGACGATCTTCTGCACGGCCTTGACCGAGGTGTCGGTCTTCTCGGCGGCGTCGGCCTCGGGGCCGTAGAGGGCGCCGGCCGCGAACAGCGAGGCGGCGAACAGCATCGAACGCGACAGACGGCGCATGGGCGAAGGCTCCGATTCCAGTTGCGCCGACCAGAACGGGGCGGCGGCGCGCTTGGCAATCCCCAAATGATCTGGCGGCCGCCTCTGGACGAACGCTGCTCGCGACCCGACATTGACCCTTCGTAAGCCACCCCGTCCGGAACCCACGCCATGGCCCATCTCAAAGCCGCCGCCGCGCTCGCGGGCCTTGGCCTGCTGCTGGCCGCCGCCCCCGCCCTGGCTCAGAGCCAGGCGCCCGCGACGGGTCCGCTGGGCGTGGCCGGCAAATGGACGCTGGACCTGTCGCGCTCGCGCTTCAACGAGCCGCTGACCGGGACCGCGCCGATCAGCGGCGAGCTCGACATCACCAAGGACGACGGCAAGGCGATCGCCTGGACGCTGGTCGAGGAGGACGACGAGGGCGTCGCCGCCATCCAGTTCGCCGACGCGACCCTGGACGGCGCGCCGACCCGGGCCGTGGTCAACTTCAACTTCGTGACCCTCAGCGTCGAGCGCACCGGCGCGTCCAGCGTCGCGGTGATGACCCACGGCCAGACCGGCCGCCGCCAGAGCATGCGCGTCGGCGTCACCGCCCCCGACACCATCCTGGTCGAGCAGGACATCGACGGAAAGCCCGGCCCGCCGGACCAGAGCCTGGTCTTCGTGCGCAAGAAGTAAGGTCGGGCAAAAGGAACCTCCCCCTGTGGGGGAGGTGATCGCGAAGCGATCGGTGGGGGGCTTGGCCCGACAGCCGGCCAGAGCCACGGCGGTTGAAAACTTCCCCCCACCGGCCTTCGGCCACCTCCCCCACAGGGGGAGGTTCTCTCAGGTCTAATCCGCGTGCACCCGGTCCACGCGCGGCGCGAACATGTAGCCCGCATGGCGCACGGTGCGCACCATCTGGGCGCCGCCCTCGGCGCGGCGCAGCTTGCTGCGCAGGCGGCTGATGGTGACGTTGATCTGCTGCGGCGGCGCCTTGCTGCGCGCCTCCGGCGGACCCTGCTGCAGCTGGTCGCGGGTCAGGATCTGCTGGGGCTTGGCCACCAGGGTCCACAGCACCAGGAACTCGGCAGAAGACAGGTTCACCGAGTCGCCGCGCGGGTCGAACAGCTCGTGGGTCGCCACGTTCAGGCGCCAGCCGCTGAACTGGTAGACCGGCGGGGCGGCCACCGGCTCGGGCGCGCGCCAGGCCTGGCGGCGACGCACGGCGGCGCGGATGCGGGCGGCGGTCTCGCGCGGCCGGAACGGCTTGGCGATATAGTCGTCGACGCCCATCTCCAGACCGACGACCACGTCGCTCTCGTCGTCCACGGCGCTGACCACCACCACGCCCGGGGCGGGGTTGAGGCGGCGCAGCCGCGCGCAGACCGACAGGCCGGCCTCGTCGGGCAGCAGGATGTCCATGACGACCAGCTCGATCTGGGTGCGGCCCAGGATCTGGTCCATCTCGCGGGCCGAGGCGGCCTCGAGCACTTCCAGGTCGAACCGGCCCAGCAGGGCGGTGATGGCGGCGCGGGAGTCGACGTCGGGGTCGACAATGAGCAGGCGGGGTCTCACGGGCGTTCTCAGAACATCGCCCGGCCGACAAGCCGGGCCGAATAACGGGTCTGGCGACGCGAGGCCTCGGCCCCGCCCTCCAGGGCGAAATAGGAAAGGTCGGAGCCGGCGCGCAGGGCGAGATTCAGCGTCACCGCGTCGGTGCGCGCCGCATTGCCCAGGATCGTGAACGGCGTGCCGCCCGAGTACCAGGCCGTGGTGTCGGCGTACTTGCCGGCCAGGGTCTTGCGATAGCCGACGCGGACCTCGGGACGGACCCAGACCTCCTTGCCGAACTCGCGGCCGAAGGCGACGCCGATGTCGCCCGACAGGTTGTCGAACTTGCGCGAGGCCACCGTCTGGTCGAAGCCCTCGCCGCCGCCGTGCTCCTTGCGCTCGCCTTCCCACAGGTAGACGTAGTCGAGGCGGGCCTCGGGGCGGATGTAGTTTCGGCCGAGCCTGTGCTCGTAGCCGAGGCCGGCGAAGGCGTTGGCGGTGAAGCCGTTCCACGAGGCGGTGTTGGTGATCGCGACGTCCGAATAGCCGTCGCTGTCGACGTCCTCGCTGATGAAGCTGCGGTCGCCGTTGAAGCGGATGTAGCCGAGGCTTCCGCCGAGGTTGAAGCGCCAGCCGCCCACCGACCGGCGCCAGTAGGTTCCGGCCTGGAACAGCGAGGCGGTCGTCTCCTCGCCGACCTTGGCGGCGGTGTCCTTCTCCTCGAGGCTGGCGAAGGCCAGGGTCACGCCCAGCGCCCCGCCGGCGTCGCCCATGGCCTCGTAGCCGGCGACCAGGCCCGTGGCCTTGGTGTCCGAGCCCAGGTTATCGCCGTCCTCGATGCGCACCAGGCTGTTGATCTCCTGCACCCAGACGCTGTCGGGGCCGTAGCGGTCCTGGCCGTCGGGGCGGATGGCGGTCGAGGCCGAGATCTGCTGCTGCACCGCCTGCAGGGTCGAGAACATCCCCTCGCCGGTGCTGGGCAGCATCTGATTGTAGAGATTGTAGAAGCCGTCGCTGGTCGACTGGCTGAGGAAGGCGCTGGCGATGTCCTCGTTGGCGCCGAGCGCGGCGAAGGTGGCGTCATAGGCCGCGGTCTGGCCCGTGGTCATGCCGGCTTCGGCGGCCGTGCGGCGGCGCACGTCGATCAGGACGTCGTTGTCCTGGGTCCGGGCCTGGGCGACATAGAGATAGGGCGCGTCGCCCAGCAGGTCCTGGTCGATCTCGCCGGCGGTCAGCGTCCCGGCCGAGATCACCTTGAAGGTGCTGGCGTCGGTCAGCAGATTGTTGAACACGAGGCCCAGGTTGGCGCCGCTGGCGATGGTGGCGGTGTCGACCACCAGCTGGGTCGAGGTCCCGGCGTTGGGATCGACCGTGAACACCAGCGTGCTTTCCGACCCCAGGTTCAGGCTGGTGGCCTTGATGGTGTCGGTGTTTGTGATCAGCAGGCCGCCGTTGCCGATATTGATCGAGAGCTTGCCGTCGCTGTCATAGAGGCCGCCGATGGCATAGGCCGTGCCGTCGATGTTCAGGGTGTCGGCGCCGTCGCCGAACGACATGTCGCCGTACAGCGTGCCGTTCAGCAGGTTCAGGGTGTCGTCGCCCGAGCCCAGCAGCACCTGGCCCACGATCGAGGGCTCGTCGGCGTCGTCCACGCCGTCGCCGTCGGTATCGGTGTCGGCCACCCCGTCGTCGCCGTCGTCACCGTCGTTCACCCCGGTCTGGGTGATGGTGACGCCGGTGGTGTTGGCCTTCAGGTTGATGGCGATCGCCTTGCCGGTGACCGTCTCGTTCGTGGCGTCGGTGTCGGTGTCGTCGGTGTCGTAGTCGTCGTCCGTGGCGACCACGTAGGCGGCGATCGCGCCGGTATTGGTGATGCTGGTCAGCGTGCCGGAATTGTCGACGATGGCGTTGGCGTTTCCGGTCTCGCCCGACAGGGTGGCGACGATGCTGCCGCTGTTGACGACCGAGTTCATGGTCGCCCCGGCGTCGATCAGCAGGGCGTAGGCGTTCGAGCTCCCCTCGGCCTCGACCGAACCGCTGAGCGCGCCGCTATTGTTGAGGATCGAGGCGATGGCGCCCGAGGTCAGGTGCAGCCCCATGGCGTCGGCCTCGTAGGCGCTGGCCGAGATCGAGCCTTCCAGGTTGATCCCGTTGGCGACCAGGGTCTCGTAGCCGGCCGAGCCGCCGATCTGCACGCCGGTAGCCGCCACCCCCGCGTGGACGCCATAGGCGCCGACCGAGCCGCGGATGACGAGGCCGTAGTCGTAGATCCCCTCCCCGGCCGAGCCGAGGGTGACGGCCTGGCTGCCGGAGCCGATCTGGATCGCCGGCGCGCCGCCATAGACGTAGACGGCGGCCGTGCCCTCGTCGCTGTCGGTGACGCCGTCGCCGTCCTCGTCGTCGGAGGTGTCGTCGTTGGTGTCTTCGGGCGGGGCGTCCAGCACCAGGCCCTTGGAGACGTTGCTGGTGATCTTCACCGCCGAGCCGCCCTGCAGCAGGTCGTCGGCGTCCAGCAGCGCCTCGTCGTCAGGATCGGTGTAGCGGCTGGTGTAGCGATAGCCGGTGGCGGTGATCGTGCCCTGGACGATGACCGAACCGTCGACCTCGCCGTCGACCGCCAGGCCCACGCTATTGGCGCCCAGCACGCTGATCGAGCCGTCGCTGACGATGTTTCCCGTCACCTTGGCGGTGTTGCGGATGCCGTACCCGTTGTCGCCGGTCACCGCGATCGAGCCGGAATTGAGGATGTCGCCGATCACCGACGATCCCAGCATGATCCCGCCCGAGCTGTTGCCCTCGATGGTGATCGTGCCGGTGTTCTCGATCGTGCCGGTATAGTCGCCCGCGCCGGTCAGGCGGACGCCATAGCGGTTGGTCCCCAGCGCGAACTGGCCGTCGTAGTCGCCGTCGCTGTCGCTATCGACGTAGTCGTAGTCCTCGGTCAGGCTGATCGTGCCGCCGTTGGTCACCGTCGAGGTGACGCCGCCATTGATCAGGACGCCCGTCGAGTTGGAGACGTCGGTGCTCTTGAGCGTGCCGTTGTTGGTCAGGGTGTTGCTGCTGTCGACCGTCGCGATCGCGCCTTCGGAAGCATAGGTGATCACCCCATCGGTCGTGACCTTGACGTCGTCGGCCGCGCCGCTGGCGGCCGTCGAGGTGGCGATCGGCGTCGTGCGGCTGCTGCTGGTGACTTCCGTCTCGGCGGCCGCTTGGGCGGCGTGCAGCAGCATCGGCAGGGCGGCGGCCGAGAGGATCAGAAGCTTACGCGACATGGAGGACCCGCTTGAAGGAACCTCCGAGGCTTAGGGGCCCTGCATGGCCCAGGCGTGTCTCGCAAATTTCCGCGCGGCTACGGCGAGCGCCTCGCCGATACACTTCCGTTTCAAAGCGGCCGGAAGGTTGTCGCCAGCGTTCAGGCTCGCCCGCCAAGTGTTGCGCCTGATGGGCGAAACCGACGATTTAGACGTCGTCGCAAGAATGTTCACGGCGGAGCGGCCGCGTCCAAGCCCCCGATTCCGCGATCGGCGATGATGGCTCCATCGACCAAGGAGCCCCGCCATGGGCAAGGTGCTGATCCCCGCCTCGTGTCTCGCCTTCAGCGTCTGGCTGCTGGCCGAGCGGCTGTTCTGACAAAGAAAAAGCGCGCGGGGTTTCCCCCGCGCGCTCTTCCTGACCCCGAAGGATCGGCTTTTCTTACAGCACGCCGTCGATGGCGCGCTTGATACCCAGCGGGTTGGCTTCCTTCAGCGCCGCCGGCAGCAGCACGTCGGGCAGGTCCTGGTAGCACACGGGGCGCAGGAAGCGCTCGACGGCGCGGGTGCCGACCGAGGTCGAGCGACCGTCCGAGGTGGCCGGGAACGGGCCGCCGTGGACCATGGCCGGAGCCACTTCCACGCCGGTCGGCCAGCCGTTGGCCAGGATGCGGCCGGCCTTGCGCTCGAGGATCGGCAGCAGGCCGCGGGCGGCTTCCGCGTCTTCGGCGTCCAGGTGCAGGGTGGCGGTCAGCTGGCCTTCCAGACCTTCCAGCAGGCCGGCCAGGGTGGCGACGTCCGGGCAGCGGACGATCACCGACGACGAACCGAACACTTCGTGGCTGAGGGCCGGGTCGGCGGCGAAGGTCTCGGCCTCGACCACGAACAGGGCGCCCTGGCCCTGGTTGCAGCCTTCGCCGACCAGGCCGCGGGCGGCCACGTTGACGCCGGGACGCGAGCCCAGCTTCTCGACGCCCTGCTCATAGGCGCCGAAGATGCCCGGGGTCAGCATGACCTGCGGATGGGCGCCGGCCAGGGCGGCCGAGGCCGAGGCCACGAACGTATCGAAGTCCGGACCGGCCAGGGCGAAGACCAGGCCCGGGTTGGTGCAGAACTGGCCCGAACCCATGGTCAGCGAACCGACGAACGCCGCGCCCAGGGCCTCGGCGCGGGCGGCCAGGGCGTGCGGGAACAGGATGACCGGGTTGACGCTGCTCATCTCGGCATAGACCGGGATCGGCTCGGGGCGCTCGCCCGCGATCTTCATCAGCGCCACGCCGCCGGCGCGCGAGCCGGTGAAGCCGACGGCCTTGATGCGCGGATCGCGGACCAGGGCGCCGCCCAGCTCGTGGGTCTGGCCGGTCAGCAGCGAGAACACGCCGGCCGGCAGGCCCGCCTTCTCGACGGCCTTGCTGATGGCCGCGCCGACCAGGGCGGCGGTGCCGGGGTGGGCCGGGTGGCCCTTGAACACGACCGGGCAGCCGGCGGCCAGGGCCGCGGCGGTGTCGCCGCCGGCGGTCGAGAAGGCCAGCGGGAAGTTGCTGGCGCCGAACACGGCGACGGGACCAAGGCCGATGAAGCGCTGGCGCAGGTCGGCGCGCGGCAGCGGCTTGCGCTCGGGCAGGGCCGGGTCGATGCGCGCGCCCAGGAAGTCGCCCTGGCGGACGGTCTTGGCGAACAGGCGCAGCTGGCCGGTGGTGCGGCCTCGCTCGCCTTCGAGGCGCGGACGCGGCAGGCCGGTCTCGGCCATGGCGCGCACGATCAGGTCGTCGCCGATGGCTTCGATCTCGGCGGCGACGCCTTCGAGGAAGGCCGCGCGGGTCTCGAGATCGGTCTCGCGATAGACGTCGAAGGCGGCGTTCGCGGCGGCCAGCGCCGCCTCGATCTGCTCCGCGGTCGGTTCGGGGAAGACCTCGCCGAAGTGCTCGCCGGTGGCGGGGTTCAGGCTGCGGAGTTCAGTCATGGGGCGGACGCTCGCGTTTTGGCGGACGGGAATGGCCCGCATATAGGCCCTTCCGCGTCCGGTTGTCAGTCCAATGTTAGCGCAACCAATGCTTAATTTGCATGGGTATGGGCTATTCGATGAAGGCCGGCGCCGTAACCCGTTCGCCCAGCAGGAAAGCATCGGCCACATGGCGCAGCGGGCTGACGTCGACATCCGAGCCGCCGGCCGCGATCAGGCGGGCGAAGGCGTCGTACAGGCCCGGATATTCCTCGTCCGGCCCTTCGTGCGTCAGTTGCCCGTCGACCCACAGGCGCGAACCGCCGTGCGACAGCTTCAGCTCGCCGCCGTCGGTGTCGATGATGATGTCCCAGCTCTGCTCGCCGGTCTGCAGGAAGTCGAAGTCGGCCTGGACCGGCGCGCCGGTCACGGTGCGGAAGGTCAGTTGCGCCTCGACCGGCGACTGGCAGTTCTCCGGCACATGCAGCGTCGCCTTCTCCAGGAAGAAGGCCGGCAGCACGACGGTGGCGATCGACAGGGCGTTGATGCCCGGATCGAAGACGCCCAGGCCGCCGGCCTGCCAGATCCAGGTCTGGCCCGGATGCCAGACGCGCACGTCTTCCTTCCAGTTGATCTGGACCGACTTGATGGTCTTGCCCGACAGCCAGGTCTGGGCCGGGGCGACGGCGGTGGCGTAACGCGAGTGCCAGGTGGTCTGCAGGGTCACGCCCTTGGCCTGGGCGGCGGCCTTCAGGTCCTCGACCTCGCTCAGCGTCGCGCCCGGGGGCTTTTCCAGCATCACGTGCTTGCCGGCGTCGATGGCCTGGCGGGCGATGGCGTGACGCACCTGCGGCGGGGTGCAGAGGGCGACGGCGTCGAACTGCACGTCCGAGGCCAGGAGTTCGGAGAGGTCGGTGAAGTGCGGGACGCCGTCGACGCCGGCGCTGCGGCTGGCCACGGCCGCCAGTTCGAACCGAGCGTCCTTCTCGATGGCCGGCAGGTGCTGGTCGCGGGCGATCTTGCCCAGGCCGACGATGGCGATGCGGATGGTCATCTGGACGGACACCTGACGATGGCTCGGGCCGCGCCTCGCGACCACTGTAAGATTAGTCCGACAAATAGCGCCCTCCCCGTTCCTGTCAAACAGGACCGCGAAAACGGTCCGAGAAGGCCGTCCGCAAGGAACCTCGCCCTTGCCGCGATGACAAGAACCGGCTTGTCCGCTCGACCTCGGCGCGCAATGGTCCTACATATTCCGCGTTAGTCGAACACCGTCGTGGATGGCGTACTCCGGCGGCCGACGATAGAATGTGAGCGCTATCATCGGCGTTCAAGCGCTCTTTGGGCTCTTGCGATCGGCTCGCAAGACCTTGAAGGCGTGCGACGTTTGCCCGCCATGGCGGTCGTTGACGCTCCGCGCTCGCCGGTATAGTCAGACAAATAGTATAAACCTCGCCCGGCGAGGCGATCCGGTTGGATCGATCGAGGAAAAACAGGACCGACATGACCACCAAGTCCGCGCCCAGCACCCTTCGTTCGCGGGCCTGGTTCGACAATCCCGACAACGTGGACATGACGGCGCTCTATCTCGAGCGCTATCTGAACTACGGTCTGACGCTGGAAGAGCTGCAGTCGGGCAAGCCGATCATCGGCATCGCCCAGACCGGTTCGGACCTGTCGCCCTGCAACCGCCATCACCTGGTGCTGGCCGAGCGCGTGCGTGAAGGCATCCGCACCGCCGGCGGCATCGCCATCGAGTTCCCTGTCCACCCGATCCAGGAAACCGGCAAGCGCCCGACCGCGGGCCTCGACCGCAACCTCTCCTATCTCGGCCTGGTCGAGACCCTGTACGGCTACCCGATCGACGGCGTCGTGCTGACCATCGGCTGCGACAAGACCACGCCGGCCTGCCTGATGGCCGCCGCCACCGTGAACATCCCGGCCATCGCCCTGTCGGTCGGGCCGATGCTGAACGGCTGGTACAAGGGCGAGCGCACCGGTTCGGGCACCATCGTCTGGAAGGCCCGCGAGATGCTGGCCGCCGGCGAGATCGACAACGCCGGCTTCATCAAGCTGGTGGCCTCGTCGGCCCCGTCGACCGGCTTCTGCAACACCATGGGCACGGCCACGACGATGAACTCGCTGACCGAGGCGCTGGGCATGTCGCTCACCGGCTCGGCCGCCATCCCGGCCCCGTATCGCGACCGCCAGGAAAACGCCTACCTGACGGGCCTGCGCATCGTCGACATGGTCAAGGAAGACCTCAAGCCGTCCGACATCCTGACCCGCGAGGCGTTCCTCAACGCCATCGTCGTCAACTCGGCCATCGGCGGCTCGACCAACGCCCCGATCCACCTGAACGCCCTGGCCCGCCACATCGGCGTCGAGCTGACCGTCGACGACTGGCAGGAGAAGGGCGAGGACGTGCCGCTGCTGGTCAACCTTCAGCCGGCCGGCAAATATCTGGGCGAAGACTACTATCACGCCGGCGGGGTGCCCGCGGTCACCGCCCAGCTGATCAAGCAGGGCCTGATCCACGAAGACGCCCTGACCGTTTCGGGCCAGACCATGGGCGACGCCTGCCGCGACGCGACCATCGAGGACGCCGACGTCATCCGCACCTTCGACAACCCGCTGGTCGAACGCGCCGGCTTCGTGGTCATGCGCGGCAACCTGTTCAACTCGGCGATCATGAAGACCAGCGTGATCTCGGGCGAGTTCCGCGACCGCTACCTGTCGAACCCGGAAGATCCGGACGCCTTCGTCGGCGACGCCGTGGTGTTCGACGGTCCGGAAGACTACCACCACCGCATCGACGATCCGTCGGTCGGCATCACCGAGAACTCGATCATGTTCATGCGGGGCGCTGGCCCCGTCGGCTACCCCGGCTCGGCCGAGGTGGTGAACATGCGAGCCCCCGACTACCTGATCAAGCGCGGCGTCAAGCAGCTGCCCTGCATCGGCGACGGCCGCCAGTCGGGCACCTCGGGCTCGCCATCGATCCTCAACGCCTCGCCGGAAGCCGCCGTCGGCGGCGGCCTGGCCTTGCTGAAGACCGGCGATCGCGTCCGCTTCGACCTGCGCAAGTCGCGCGTCGACGTGCTGATCAGCCCCGAGGAAGTGGCCGAGCGCCGCAAGGCCCTCGAAGCCGCCGGCGGCTATCAGTACCCGGAAAGCCAGACCCCGTGGCAGGAGATCCAGCGCGCCATCGTCGGCCAGATGGAGACCGGCGCGGTGCTCGAACCGGCCGTGAAGTACCAGCGCATCGCCCAGACCAAGGGCCTGCCGCGCGACAGCCACTAAGGCTTTCGCTAGCACTGAAATGAAGAAGCCGCCCGGGGCGACCCGGGCGGCTTTTTCATATCCCCTCTTCCCGTCATTCCCGCCCTCGTGGCGAGAATGGCGGTAGAATACTAGATAGCCTTCCGGGCCATCCGCTCAGCCGCCAGCATCGCCGCCAGCATGGCCACGGCCAGGACGGCGATGACGACGCCCAGCGCTTCCCAGCCGAACCGGCCGACGACTAGGCCGCCTAGCGGCGGGCCGATCAGCGCCCCGCCGGCGCCGAACTGGGTCAGCAGGCCGTTGGCGGCGGCGATGCGCGGGCCGTCGGTCCCGCCCGCCAGCGCCGGCAGGCGGGCGAAGACCAGCGGCGAGGCGATCCCGCTGAGCAGCACCACCAGGAAGGCGACTCCGGCGACCAGCAGGGCCTTGGCCGACAGGAAGACGAAGGGCGCGACCACGGCCGTGGCCAGCAGCGCCGGGACCAC
Source organism: Caulobacter sp. CCNWLW153 (assembly GCF_036889365.1). Classification (NCBI taxonomy): domain Bacteria; kingdom Pseudomonadati; phylum Pseudomonadota; class Alphaproteobacteria; order Caulobacterales; family Caulobacteraceae; genus Caulobacter; species Caulobacter sp. CCNWLW153. Next base: position 231,864 of record NZ_JBAKFV010000008.1, on the reverse strand, counting down.
CACCCGCGTCATGCGGCGGCGATCCAGCGGCGCGGCGTGCAGCAGGCGGATGGCGATGGCCGAGCCCGGCAGGGCCGCCAGCGAGACCAGGCCCGTGGCGATGCTGGCGCCGGCGACGCCAGCGCCCGCCTTCTCGATCAGGAAGCTGGGCAGCAGCATGGTCAAGGCGCAGATGAAGACGGTGTAGAGCCCGAAGCCCAGGGTCAGCACCCAGGCGGCCGGCGGCGGCAGGGCGATGCGGGCGCCGTCCGACAGCCCCTTGGGCTGGCGCAGGGCGACCAGCAGGCCCAGCGCGCACAGCACCGCCCACACCAGCATGGCCCCGCGCGGACCACTGAGCGCCATGGCGAAGCCGGTGACGCCGCTGCCGACCGCCACGCCCACGGCCACGAAGGTGCTCCAAAGCGCCAGGGCCGGTCCCCGCGCCTTGTCGGAGGCGACGGCGGCGATCATGGTCGGGGCGGCGATGACCACCAGCAGATAGGCCACGCCCTCCAGCGCCCGGGCGGCGAACAGCACCGCGACATTGGGCGCGAAGGCCTCGACCAGGCTGGCCGCCAGCAGGCCGACCAGCCCGATCGCCATGAAGCGGCGACCGCCGAACCGGCCCAGCGCCAGGCCCGCGACGATGCCCAGGGTCGCCCCGCCGATCTCCAGCAACGACACCAGCAAGCCCGCCTGGGCCAGCGACAGGCCTAGCTCCTGGCGCAGCACCGGAACCAGCACGGCGATCTTGGGAAGCTGGGCGGCGGCCAGCACGCCGATGAGCCACAGGGCGATGATGTTGGACCAGGAACGCAGCATGGCGCCGCCCTAGACCGATGCGCCTTCGCGCGACACGAAAAACTTATGCGTGGCGGCCCACGGCGTGAAAGCCTTCAGCCGATGGTGGTGGTCAGGCGGCCCACGCGGCCGTCGGCGAGGGGAATGGTCTCCCACTCGGTCAGGCCCGGCGCCACGGGAACCTCGGGGCTGTCGTTGGGACCGGTCTCGAAACGCAGCCGCTGGTAGGGACGCTCGAACCAGCCCGTCCGGGCCAGTTCGCCCTGGGCCCGGGCGATCTCGGGGCTGGCGAAACGCCAAAGCGACACGCCCAGATAGTCGGACGCGTCGATCCGCCACGAGGCCAGCCGCGCCGGCGACACGGCCAGAAGCTGGTGGGTGGCGTCGCAGACCAGGTGCACGGCCTGGGACGAGGTCTCGACCAGGCGCCGGATCGCCGCGTCGCTCCCCTCGCCAGCCTTCGCCGCGATCAGGGCCGCGATCCGCTCGCGATGGACCTCGTCGGGTTCGTGCTCGCCGCTTTCCCAGCGCGACACCGTGCCCTGCGACACGGCCAGCAGTTCGGCCACGGCGCCCTGCTTGACGGCGTTCAGCCGCCGGAAGCGGCGCAGCGCCAGTCCGATGGGCAGGTCGTGGATCATGGGCGCCAGTCTAGCGGGAAAGGGCAAGCATGGGGAGCCGGCGCTTCAGAGCGGCAGTTGCACCGTGCTCTTGACCTCTTCCAGCACGGCGTAGGTCCGCGTCTCGCGCACCCCCGGCATCTTGACCAGGATGTCGCCCAGGAAGCTGCGATAGGCGTCCATGTCGCGGACGCGGGCCTTGATCAGATAGTCGAAGCCGCCGGCCACCATGTGGCACTCCAGCACCTCCGGCGCGCGGCGGATGGCGGCGGCGAAGTCGTCGAACACCTCGCCGGTCGTGCGGTCCAGCACCACCTCGACGAAGATCAGCAGGGCGCGATCGACCTTCGCCGGATCCAGCAGCGCTGCATAACCGGTGATGAAGCCGCGCTCGCGCAGGCGCCGCACCCGGTCGAAGGTGGCGGCCGGAGAGAGGTTGCAGCGCTTGGCCAGCTCGGCATTGGTGATCCGGCCGTCGGCCTGCAGCACGCGCAGCAGCCGGCGGTCGGTGTCATCTAGAGCGGACATGGATTTTTGTCACTTTCAGCGAAGATTGTTCTGATAATAGCGATAACAAACAAAGCACCTTCGGCACGAAGAGGACTACACCCTCAATCGTCCTAGCGAAGCTTCCCCCACGCCGCATCCCCCAGTCGGCGCGCTTCGCCAAGGGCCTCCCGCTCGGCGGGAAAGCTCGCCACGCATCCCCCAGCGTCGGCGACGAGCGGAAGGGACGCGCGAGTCCCCCCGAGACGCGTCCCTTCCAGTGCTCCCCTTCCCCTCCTAAGCTGCCAGCCCAGGCTTGCGCTCACGCGCGCCGCGACGCCCTGTCGCGGGGCTTTCCGCACGTCTGGAGCAGACAACGTTTTTCGACGTTTACGCCGAACAGCATACGGAAGCCAGAGCCAACAAACGAAGCACCTTCGATCATAGCCGGGCTACAGCGACGATAAATCATTAGCGAGGCGCATCATGGCCGATTGGGACTCCCTGGACGACGGCAAGTACCGTGACGAAAAGGCGGTGATCGCCGACCTGCTGGCCGCGGGGCCCCTGTCCAGCGAGGATCGCGCCGCCGTCCGCGCCGAGGCCGAGGCCCTGGTGCGCGGCGCGCGTCGCAGCGTCCGCAAGCAGGGCGTGGTCGAGAGCTTCCTGCAGGAATTCAGCCTGGGCACCCGCGAGGGCCTGGCCTTGATGTGCCTGGCCGAGGCTCTGCTGCGCACCCCCGACGACGAGACCCGCGACCGGCTGATCGCCGAGAAGATCGGCTCGGCGGATTGGGCGTCTCACCTCGGCGGCAGCGACAGCCTGTTCGTCAACGCCTCGACCTGGGGCCTGATGCTGACCGGCAAGATCGTCGAGCCCGACGACGAGGCCCGCAAGGACCTGCCGGCGTTCATCAAAAGGCTGGCCGGCCGCGTGGGCGAGCCGGTGATCCGCGCCGCCGTCGGCCAGGCGATCCGCATAATGGGCGAGCAGTTCGTGCTGGGCCGCACCATCGAGGCGGCCATCAAGCGCGCCGCGAACGAAGACACCATGTGCTCGTTCGACATGCTGGGCGAAGGCGCCCGCACCGCCGCCGACGCCGCCCGCTACGAAAAGTCCTACGCCGACGCCATCGAGACGGTCGGCAAGCTGTCGAACAAGGCAGGTCCGGAAGCCGGCCACGGCGTGTCGGTGAAGCTGTCGGCCCTGTGCCCGCGCTACGAGGCCACGCACGAAGACCGCGTCTGGGAGGAGCTATACCCCCGCACCCTGCGCTTGGCCCTGATCGCCGCCAAGTACGACATCAACTTCACCATCGACGCCGAAGAGGCCGACCGCCTCGCCCTGTCGCTGAAGCTGCTCGACAGGCTGTGCCGCGAACCGGCCCTGGGCGAGTGGAAGGGCCTGGGCCTGGCCGTGCAGGCCTACCAGAAGCGCTGCGGCGAGGTGATCGCCCGCCTGGAGGCCCTGTCGAAGGAAACCGGCCGCCGCCTGATGGTGCGCCTCGTGAAGGGCGCCTACTGGGACAGCGAGATCAAGCGCGCACAGGTCGCCGGCCGCCCGGACTATCCGGTCTACACCACCAAGCCCGCCACGGACCTGTCGTACCTGGTGAACGCCAAGGCCCTGATCGGGGCCGCGCCGCACCTCTACGCCCAGTTCGCCACCCACAACGCCCACACCCTAGCGGCCGTGGTGCGCATGGCCAAGAACGCCGGCGTCAGGATCGAGCACCAGCGCCTGCACGGCATGGGCGAGGCGCTCTACAAGGCCGCCGACGACCTCTATGACGGCATCACCCTGCGCGCCTACGCCCCCGTCGGCGGGCACGAGGACCTGCTGCCCTACCTCGTGCGTCGCCTGCTCGAGAACGGCGCCAACACCAGCTTCGTGCACGCCCTGCTCGACGAGCGGGTGCCGGTCGAGAAGGTGGTCACCGACCCCATCGACGTGGTCGAGGCCCATCCCGACCGCCACGCCAAGATCCCCACGCCGATCGACGTCTATGGCGAGGGCCGCAGGAACAGCGCGGGCCTGGACCTGTCGACCCGCGCCGACCGCTTCCGCCTGTCGGCGGCGGTCACGGTGCTGGACGCCGCTCCGCTGCAGTCGGGTCCGCTGGTCGGCGGCAAGATGGAAGCCGGCGGCCCGCCGCTGCCGGTGGTCTCGCCGATCGACGCCGGCCGCGTGGTCGGCGCGGTGTCGGAAGCCCAGCTGCCGCAGATCGACAAGGCCTTCAAGCTGGCCCGCGCCGCCCAGCCGGCCTGGGACCAGGCCGGCGGCCCGGCCCGCGCCAAGGTGCTGCGCGCCATGGGCGACGCCCTGGAAGCCAATATCGAGCGCCTGATCGCCATCCTGTCGCGCGAAGCCGGCAAGACCCTGGCCGACGGCATCGCCGAGGTGCGCGAGGCGGTCGACTTCTGCCGCTACTACGCCGTTCTGGCCGAAAAGCAGTTCGGCGAACCCGAGGTGCTTAAAGGTCCGGTCGGCGAGACCAACACCCTTGGCCTGGCCGGTCGCGGCGTCTTCGTCTGCATCAGCCCGTGGAACTTCCCGCTGGCGATCTTCACCGGCCAGATCGCCGCGGCCCTGGCCGCCGGCAACGCCGTGGTCGCCAAGCCGGCCGAACAGACGCCGATCATCGCCTATGAAGCGGTGAAGCTCTACCACGCCGCGGGCCTTGACCCGCGCCTTCTGGCCCTGCTGCCCGGCCGCGGCGAGACCGTCGGCGCGGCCCTGACCGCGCACGAGGGCCTGGACGGCGTCGCCTTCACCGGCGGCACCGACACGGCCTGGCGGATCAACCAGACCCTCGCCCAGCGCCAGGGCCCGATCGTGCCGTTCATCGCCGAGACCGGCGGCCTCAACGGCATGTTCGTCGACACCACGGCCCAGCGCGAGCAGGTGATCGACGACGTCATCGTCAGCGCCTTCGGGTCCGCCGGCCAACGCTGCTCGGCCCTGCGTTTGCTGTTCCTGCCGACCGACACCGCCGACCACATCATCGAGGGCCTGAAGGGCGCGATGGACGCCCTGGTGGTGGCCGATCCGGCCGACGCCTCGACCGACGTCGGCCCGGTGATCGACGCCGACGCCAAGGACGCGCTGGAAAAGCACCTGGTCCGCCTGAAGCACGAGGCCAAGGTGCTGCACGCGCTGGAAACCCCGGCCGGCGGCACCTTCTTCGGCCCGGTCCTCGCCGAAATCCCGGCCGCCGACTTCCTCGAGCGCGAGGTGTTCGGCCCGATCCTGCACGTGGTCCGCTACAAGCCCGAGGACCTGGAACAGGTGGCCGGCGCCCTGGCGGCCCGCCGCTACGGCCTGACCCTGGGCGTGCACTCGCGCATCCAGGCCTTCGCCGACGAGGTCGTGCGCCTGGTCCCGGCCGGCAACGCCTACATCAACCGCACCATGACCGGCGCTGTGGTCGGCGTGCAGCCGTTCGGCGGCGAGGGCCTGTCGGGCACCGGCCCCAAGGCCGGCGGCCCCCACGCCCTGCTGCGCTTCGCCGTCGAGCGCGCGCTCAGCGTCAACATCACCGCCCAGGGCGGCGACCCGGCGCTGCTGAATCTCTGATCTTGACCTCTCCGGCCATGGGCGAAACCCTTCGCCCATGGCCGACGGCTTCGACATCCACATCGACGAAGAACAGGCCGCCCGGCTCGCCCCCTAGCGGCCATGCTCGACATATCGCTCGTCGACTATGTGATGTCGCTGACCGATCGCTAGGGTGGCTAGACATTCATCCACCCCAAACCGCTCCATCCCCGCGAAGGCGGGGATGCTCGGTTAGAAATGGCGGAAGACCCTGAATGTTGATCGGCCCCTGAGTTTCTCATTCAGGTCAAAGGCCAGCGCGTGACCATCACCCGGATCTGGCACGGCCTGGAGCAGCGGTAGACGGCGGCTCGCCGACATGCACAATCTCCGGTGCAGTTTCTTCGGGGAGCCTTCGCCATGCGTTTCCTGCCGCCCGCCGTGATCGCCGCCGCCCTGCTGGCGCCCGCCGTCGCCGCCGCCCAGGTCCAGCCCCTCGTCGGCGAGTGGTACGGAACCTTGCAGGCGGGGCCGACCAAGCTGCCGCTGGTGTTCCACGTCCAGGCCGACGGAACCGCCAAGGTCGACAGCCCCGCCCAGGGCGCCATGGGCCTGAAGGCCACGGCCAGCCTCGCCGACGGCAAGGCGCGCCTGACCCTGATCTATCCCCCGGCCAGCTTCGAAGGACAGCTGTCGGCCGACGGCAAGAGCCTGGACGGCCAGTGGCTGCAGGGCGGCGCCAGCCTGCCCCTGGCCATGAGCCGCACGCCGCCGGCGGTGACGCCGGCCAATCGCCCGCAGACGCCCAAGCCGCCGTTCCCCTATCGCGCCGAGGAGGTGTCGTACGTCAATCCGGCCTCGGGCCTGAAACTGGCCGGCGCCCTGACCCTGCCGCCAGGCGAAGGCCCCTTCCCCGTCGCCGTGCTGATCACCGGCTCAGGCGTGCAGGACCGCGACGAGACCCTGTTCGAGCACAAGCCGTTCCTGGTGCTGGCCGACGCCCTGACCCGCAAGGGCGTGGCCGTGCTGCGGGTCGACGACCGCGGCGCCGGGGGCTCGGAGCGCGGTGAACTGAAGGCCGCCACCAGCCTGGACTTCGCCACCGACGTGGAGGCGGGCGTGGCCTTCCTTCGCGGCCGCAAGGGCGTGGATCCGGCCCGCATCGGCCTGATCGGCCACAGCGAAGGCGGCCTGATCGCCCCGATCGTCGCCGCCAAGGACCCCAAGATCGCCTTCGTGGTGCTGATGGCCGGCACGGGCCTGCCGGGCGCCAAGGTGATGCAGAGCCAGAGCCGCGACATCGCCCTGGCCGGCGGCGCCCCGCAGGCGATGATCGACCAGCAGGTCAAGCTGATCGCCAAGGTCAGCGACATGGTCATCGCCGAGCCGGACACCGCCAAGCTGAAACCTCGCCTGGCCTCGCTGCTGGCCGAGCAGGGCATGCCGCCCGAGGCGGCCGAGGCCGGGTTCGGGCGCTTCGCCACCCCGTGGTTCAAGACCTTCCTCGGCCTCGATCCGGCCGGCTACCTGAAACAGGTCAAGGCGCCGGTCCTGGCCATAAACGGCGAGAAGGACGTGCAGGTCTCGGCCGCCGAGAACCTGCCGGCCATCAAGGCCGCGCTGGCCGCCAACAAGGACGTGACTATCCTGCCGCTGCCGGGCCTCAACCACCTGTTCCAGACGGCCAAGACCGGCGCGCCGTCCGAATATGCCGAGATCGAGGAGACCCTGGCGCCGTCGGCCGTGAACGCGATCGTCGACTGGACCGTGGCCCATGCCGCCAAGCCCGCGCACAAGCACGCCGATTAACTTCATCAATTTTATTTAATCGCTGGACCGGGCCCCGCGGGCTCCGCTAACGTCCTCGCAAATCATACGTGGGGAGACACCGGGAATGCTTTCGCGACGCGCGATCCTGGCCGCCGGCGCGGCCGGCCTGACGGCGAGCCTGGCCGCCCTTCCGACCCTGGCCGCGGCGCGGAAGGGCTTCGTGAAGGTCGAGGACGGCCGCCTGAGCCTCGACGGCAAGCCCTATCGCTTCGTCGGCGCCAACCTCTGGTACGGCGCCTGGCTGGGGGCCCCGGCCGCCTTCGGCGACCACGCGCGCCTGACCCGCGAGCTCGACAAGCTGAAGTCGCTGGGCGTCACCAACCTGCGCGTCCTGGGCGCGGGCGAGCGCTCGCCGGCCAAGGTGGCCATGGATCCCACCTTCCGCGGCCCAGGCGAGGATTACGACCAGACCCTGCTGACGGGCCTCGACGTGCTGCTGGCCGAGATGGCCAAGCGCGGCATGAAGGCCGTGATCTACGTCAACAACTTTTGGGACTGGTCGGGCGGAATGCCGGCCTACCTGAACTGGACCGGCAACGGGACCTGGTTCCAGCAGGGCGACCCGGCCCATCCCTGGCCCGCCTTCGCCGACTATTCGGCCCGCTTCTACGCCGACGAGAAGGCCAACGCCCTCTTCCGCCACTATGTGAAGACCCTGGTCGGCCGCACCAGCACCGTCACCGGCAAGCCCTATCGCGACGATCCCACGATCATGGCCTGGCAGCTGGCCAACGAGCCGCGCCCCGCCGGCAGCGAGGAGTTCGGCAAGGCCAATCGCCCGGCCTACGACGCCTGGATCGACGGCACGGCCCGCTTCATCAAGTCGATCGACGCCAACCACCTGGTGTCCAGCGGCAGCGAGGGCGACATGGGGTGCCTGGGCAGCGAGGCCTGCGTGGTCGAGAGCCACAAGACCCCGGCCATCGACTACCTGACCCTGCACGTCTGGCCCAACAACTGGAGCTGGATCTCGATGACCGACCAGCCCTCGACCTATGAGGCCGGCGCGGCCCGCTCGCGCGACTACATCCGCCGCCATATCGCCCTGGCCAAATCCATGGGCAAGCCGCTGACCATCGAGGAGTTCGGCCTGATCCGCGACGGCCGCGCCTTCGCGCCCGGCTCGCCGGTGACTTTCCGCGACCGGTTCTACAAGATGGTGTTCGACGAGGTCGAGGCCGACATGAAGGCCGGAGGCCCGACGGCGGGCGTCAACTTCTGGGCCTGGAACGGCGAGGGCCGCGCCCAGCACGCCGACGCCTGGTTCAAGAAGGGCGACCGCTCCTATGTCGGCGATCCGCCGCAGGAGGAACAGGGCCTGTTCGGCGTGTTCGACGCCGACGCCTCGACCCTGGCCATCATCCGCGACCACGCCAAGGCGGTGAAGGCGATCTAGCGCCCCATCACCCTCCGCAGCCAGGTCCAGGCGCCGCCCTTTCGGTGATCCCGCGCCACGCTGGCCTCGAAGTCGTGGCGGGCGTCGATCGCCCGGCGCAGGACCTCGCGGTGGGCGTCGAGCATGCGCTCATAGGCCTTGAGCGTCTGCGCGGCGTCAGACACGCGGACCATGTCCAGGTCGAGGCCGTTCAGGAACGCCTCGGGCAGCCTGCGGATGTCGAAGTCGCGCCCGCCGCCCTCGGCGTCGTGGTCTGGCGCCAGGGCGTACCACCAGGTCAGCGCCCGGCCGCCCTTCCAGCTGTGATAGATCCTCACGCCGTCGTGGCTGAGCATCAGCTTGCGCCTGTTCACCATGAGTCCTCCTGGAGGACGATCTGGCGGCGCCGTTTGCGACAGCCGCAACCACGCAAGGCAAAACCGCCGCCCCGGGGCCGGGACGGCGGTCTGCGCATTCACGCGGTCGGCGCGATCAGGGCTCGGAGAGGCCCGCGTCGCCGTCGTCGGTGAGGTTGAACTCGTACCAGACGCCGTTGAGGACGCCGAAGGCGAGGGCCAGGCCGAGGCCGAGAACCCAGGTGAAGTACCACATGATCTAGGCTCCTCTTGCTCAGTACAGGGCCGGGTCGGTCTTCAGGGCCGCGCTGCTCGTGCGCCCCCACAGCACCCGGTAGACGAAGGCCGTGTAGGCCAGCACCACCGGCATCAGCACCACCACCACGACCAGCATGATGAACAGGGTCGTGTGGCTGGACGAGGCGTTCCAGACCAGGAAGCTGGAATGGGCGTCCACGGTGCTGGGCAGGATGAACGGGAACATCGACAGGCCGCTGGTGGCGATGATGCCGGCGGCCGAGGCCGAGGAGCCGCCGAAGGCCAGGCCTTCCTGACGCTTCCACAGGCCGAAGGTCGCGAAGGCCGCGCCGACGAAGCCCAGCACCGGGGCGATGGTCATCCACGGATAGCGGCCGAAGTTGTCGAACCAGGCGCCCGGCGCGGCGACCACCGTGGCCCGCAGCGGGTTGGACGGACCGGCCGGATCGACCACCCCCTCGACCCGGAAGCCCAGGCGCATGGCCAGCAGGCCGCCCAGGGCGAACAGCACGATGCTGGCGATGCCGGCGACAAGGCCGAACTTGCGGGCGCGGTCGACGATCGGGCCCTTCTCGGCCTTCACCGCCAGCCAGGCCGAACCGTGCAGCACCAGCATGCTGGTCGACAGCAGGCCGCAGACCAGGGTGAAGGGCGTGAACAGTTCGAAGAACGAGCCGTGGTAGGTGCTGCGCAGGTCGCTATCGAGGTGGACCGGCACGCCCTGCAGCACGTTGCCGACGGCGACGCCGAACACCAGGGCCGGCACGAAGCTGCCGACGAACAACGACCAGTCCCAGAACGAGCGCCACTTGGCGTCCGGCCGCTTGGACCGGTACTTGAAGGCCACCGGCCTCATGATCATGGCCGACAGCACCAGGAACATGGCCAGGTAGAAGCCGGAGAAGCTGGCGCCGTACACCATCGGCCAGGCGGCGAAGATCGCCGCCCCGCCGGTGATGAACCATACCTGGTTGCCTTCCCAGGTGGCGCCGATGGTGTTGATCACCGTCCGGCGCTCGTCGTCCTTGCGGCCGATGAAGGGCAGCAGGGCGCCGACGCCCATGTCGAAGCCGTCGGTCAGGGCGAAGCCGATCAGCAGCACGCCCAGGAGGCCCCACCAGATCAGGCGGAGGGTCGGGTAGTCGAGGGGGAGTTCCATCCAGGGGTCTCCTTTAGGCGACGGCTTCGGCCGCGACGGGCGCGCCGGATTCCGGGGGGAAGGCGTCCTGTTCGGCGAACGGGCCCTTCTTGATGGTCTTCAGGATCAGCCCGACCTCGACCACCGCCAGGGCGCCGTAGAGCAGGGTGAAGCCGACGATGCTGGCGATCAGCTGGGGAACGCTGAGGCTGGACGGGGCCAGGAAGGTGGGCAGGACCCCCTCCACGGCCCAGGGCTGGCGCCCGACCTCGGCCAGCACCCAGCCGAGTTCGGTGGCGATCCAGGGCAGCGGGATGGCCAGCACCGCCAGGCGCAGGAACCACTTGGTCTCGTGCTTGCGCAGGGTGACCAGCACGAAGGCGGTGGCGAAGAGAGCGATCATCAGGAGGCCCGTGCCGGCCATGATGCGGAAGGCCCAGAACATCACCGGCACGTTCGGCACGGTGTCCCAGGCGGTCTTGGCGATCAGGTCCTTCGAGGCCGTGCGCGGGTCCTCTACGTGGCGCTTGAGCAGCAGGGCGTAGCCCAGGTCGCGGCGGTTCGCCTCGAAGACGCCGCGGGCGGCCAGGTCCTGCGGATTGGCCTTCAGCTTCTCCAGCGCGTCATAGGCGACGACGCCGCGCTCGATGCGGTCCTCGGCCGTGGCCACCAGTTCGAAGATGCCCTCGACCGGCTTGTCGACGCTGCGCGTGGCGATCAGGCCCAGCACGTAGGGGATCTTCACCTCGGCGTGGGTCTTGCGGTCGGCGAGGCTGGGGATGCCGATGGCGGTCAGGCCGGCCGGGGCGGGCTCGGTCTCCCACATGGCTTCCAGGGCGGCCAGCTTCATCTTCTGATTGTCGGTGAGGGCGTAGCCGCTCTCGTCGCCCAGGACGACGACCGACAGGGCCGAAGCCAGGCCGAAGGCGGCCGCGACGGTCATCGAGCGCTTGGCCACGCCCGTCCACCGGCCCTTGAGCAGGTAGAAGGCCGAGACGCCGAGCACGAAGACGGCGGCGATGGTGTAGCCGGCGCTGACCGTGTGCACGAACTTGGCCTGGGCGACGGGGTTGAAGATCACCGCCTTGAAGTCGGTCACCTCCATCCGCATCGTGTCGGGATTGAAGGCCGCGCCGACCGGGTTCTGCATCCAGCCGTTGGCGACGAGGATCCACAGGGCCGACAGGTTCGTGCCCAGGGCCACCAGGAAGGTGACGAGCAGGTGGGTGACCGGCTTCAGCTTGTCCCAGCCGAAGAACATCAGGCCCACGAAGGTGGCTTCCAGGAAGAAGGCCATCAGGCCCTCGATGGCCAGCGGGGCGCCGAAGATGTCGCCCACATAGTGCGAGTAGTACGACCAGTTCATGCCGAACTGGAATTCCATGGTCAGGCCGGTGGCCACGCCCAGGACGAAGTTGATGCCGAACAGCGCGCCCCAGAACTTGGTGACTGTGCGCCAGATCGGGCGCTTGGTCATGACGTAGACCGCCTCCATGATGAACAGCATGAAGGACAGCCCCAGCGTCAGGGGCACGAAGAGAAAGTGGTACAGGGCCGTGAGGGCGAACTGCAGGCGGGATAGGTCGACGACGGCGGGATCCATGCGTAGCTCCGGTGTCGGACGGCGATCGGTCGCGCCGCACGAGCATCTCGCCTTAGGCGTGTTTCCGATAGGGGTCTTTGATGCGGATCAAGGCCTTTGCACGATGGAGCGCTAAAGCCTGGCCATGACCGTTCGGACCCCCGTCGAGACCGATATCCTCACGCTCGCGCGCCCGTGGCTGCGAAGCTTGAACAGGACAACCTCCGCGTTCAGCCGCGCCGCGGCCGCCTGGCGGCTGGCCGACGTGGTCGGCGCGGCCGGCTTCGCCGCCGGCCTGGCCTTCGGGATCGACGCCCTGACCCGCAGCCTCGCCGAGGCCCTGCCCTTCCTGGCGCTGGCCCTGGTCTCGGCCCTGGCGCGCGGCTTCCTGGCGGCGAAGGCGACCCGCGCCGGAGCCGAAGCGGCCGCTCGGGCCAAGGCCCACGCTCGGCGCGACGCCGCCGCCTCGCTGCTGGCGCCCGGCGCCCCCCGGGGCGGGGCGGCCGTCACCGCCGTGATGGAGGGGGTCGAGGCGCTGGACGGCCACTTCTCGCGCTTCGCCCCGGCCCGCAGCGCCTCGGCCGTCGCGCCGCTGCTGCTGATCGGCCTGACCGCGATCGCCAGTCCGGTCAGCGCCGGCATCCAGCTCTTCACCCTGCTGCCGTTCATCGCCGCCATGGCCCTGGCCGGCATGGCCGCCGCCGACGCCTCGCGCCGACAGTTCCTGGCCCTGGAGCGGCTGTCGGCCCTGTTCCTCGACCGCGTGCGGACCCTGCCGGTGGTGCTGGCCTTCCAGGCAGAGAGCCGGGTCACGGCGGGCCTGGCGGGCGCCGCCCACGATCTTTCCAGGCGCACCCAGGCGGTGCTGCGCGTGGCGTTCTTCTCGTCGGCGGCGCTGGAGTTCTTCGCGGCCCTGTCGGTGGCGCTGGCGGCGGTCTATTGCGGCTTCAACCTGCTGCGCCTGCTGCCCTTCCCCGTGCCGGAGACGCTGGACCTGAAGCGGGCCTTCTTCGCCCTGGCCCTGGCGCCGGAGGTCTACGCCCCGATGCGCCGGCTGGCCGCCGCCTATCACGACCGCCAGGCCGCCGAGACGGCCGCCCTGACCCTGGCCCGCCTGCCCGTCCCCGCCCCGGCCGCCGCGCCGCTCGCCCTGCCAAGCGCGCCGGAGATCCGCTTCGAGGCCCTGGGCGTGACCTATCCGGGCGGCGAAGCGGCGGTGTTCGACGACTTCGACCTCGTCGCCCCAGCCGGGAAGATCACCGCCCTGCTCGGCCCCAGCGGCTGCGGCAAGACCACCCTGCTGAACCTGCTGACCGGCCTTGCGCCGCTGACCGCCGGCGAGGTGCGCGTGGGCGAGGCCAGGCTTTCCGAGGCCGGCGCCTTCGCCGCCGACCTGGCTTGGGCCGGGCAGTCGCCGTTGCTGCTGGCCGGCTCGCTGGCCGACAACCTGGCGCTGGCGCGGCCCGACGCCTCGCGCGACGAGCTCGAAGCCGCCGCCCGCCGCGCCGGCCTGTCGGACTTGCTGGACCGCCGCGGCGGCCTCGACGCGTCCCTGGACGAGCGCGGCGGCGGGCTGTCGGGCGGCGAGCGCCGGCGCTTAGGGATAGCCCGCGCGCTGCTCAAGCCCGCGCCGATCCTGCTGCTGGACGAGCCGACGGCCGATCTCGACGCCCAGGCCGAGGCGGCGATGATCGCCGCGATCCGGCAAGCCGCCGCCGGCCGCACGACCCTGATCGCCACCCATTCCGAGGCCCTGGCGGCGATCGCCGACCAGGTGGTGCGCCTGTGAGCAAGAGCCCGCTTTCCAAGCTCGTCGCCGAGCAACGCCGTCGCCAGGCCGCTCCGCTGGTCACGGCCGCCGTCGCCGCCGCCGTGGTCGGGGCCGGCTCCACCGCCCTGCTGGGGCTGTCGGGCTGGTTCATCACCGGCGCGGCCCTGGCCGGGGTCGCGGGCCTGGCCACGGCCCAGGCCTTCAACGTGCTGCTGCCCAGCGCCACCATCCGCCTGCTGGCCATCCTGCGCACGGTCGCCCGCTACGGCGAGCGCCTGCAGAGCCACGCCGCCGCGCTGGACGCCCTGGCCGCGATCCGACCGCGCCTGTTCACCGCCCTGGCCGCCGCGCCGCCACGCGAGGCCCTGGCGCTCTCGCGCGGCGAGGCCGCCGCCCGCCTGGTGCAGGACGTCGACGCCGTCGAGACCCGCTTCGTACGCCTGTCCGCGCCGTGGGGCGCCGGCGCGGGGGTCGGCATGGCGGTAGCGCTGGCCGCCCTGGCCGGTATCGGACCGGCCCTGGCCATCCTGGTCGCCGTCACCGCCCACCTCGTCCTCGCCCGCGTCCTGACCCGGCGGCTCAGCGCTCCGGCCGGGGCGGCGATCCAGACGGCGGCGGGCGAGCTCAAGGAGGCCCTGGCGGCCTTCGCCGCCGCCGCGCCGGAACTGAAGGTCTATGGCGCGCAAGGGCCCGCCCTCGACCGCATCGCCGCGCTGGGCGACCGGCTGGACGCCCTGAAGGTGCGCGCCGCCCGGGCGCAGGGGATCCTCGGCCTGTCGGAAGGCGCGCTGACCGGCCTGGCCGTCGCCGCCGTGCTGGCGCTGGCCGCCCCGGCCTCGGCGCCGCTGGCGGCCCTGGCCGCGCTGGCCGCCGTCATGGCCGTCGAGGCCGCCGCCCCGATCGCCCGCGCCTTCGACCAGGACGGCGCGGCCGAAGCGGCCGGCGAACGGCTCGACGCCCTTCTGCGCCATGCGCCCAAGGACGCGCCGCCGGCCAGGACCGGCCGCCCCGTCCTGCGCCTTCAGAGCCTGGACCTGCCCCCCGGGGCGCGCCTGGCCCTGACCGGCCCCACCGGCAGCGGCAAGACCACGCGACTGGAACAGCTGGTCGGCCTGCGCCCCGCCCCGGCCGGCGCCTTCGCGCTGGACGGCGAGGACGGCGCGAACCTGTCGCCGGCCGCCCTGCGCCCGGCCTTCGCCTACGCCCCGCAGGACGCCGCCCTGCTGGCCGGCACGGTGCGCGAGAACCTGAAGCTGGCCGCTCCGGCAGCCACCGACGAGGCCCTGTGGGTCGCCCTCCACGACGCGGCCCTGGCCGATCGCGTGCGCGCCCTGCCCCAGGGCCTGGACGCCTGGCTGGGCGAGGCCGGCGAGCGGCTGTCGGGCGGCGAGCGCCGGCGGCTGTCGCTGGCCCGCGCCCTGCTGCGCGACGCCCCCTGGCTGCTGCTCGACGAGCCGACCGAAGGCCTGGATCCCGCCACCGAGGCCCAGGTGATCGCGCGGCTGGACGCCCGCCTGCGCAAAACCGGGCAAGGCCTGGTGCTGGTCAGCCACCGGAAGGCTCCGCTGACGCTCTGCGAACAGGCGATGGCCGTGGAAACGGTGTCGCGGCCCGCCGGGTCGGCTATAAGCCGGCCCATGATCGAACCGGCGAAGCCTTGAGGCCCATGGCCGCTCCCCCGCGTGCTCCCGGCCCGCTGCACAGCGAGCTGCGTCCCGGCGTGTTCCTGGCCTCGGCGACGATGATCGCCGCCTGCGCCCTGCTCTTCTTCGCCCTGCCCAGCCGCTACGCCGCCCCGGCCGCCTTCCTGCTGTTCGTGCCGTCGGTGCTGGTCAGCGCCGCGCTGGGCGGCCTCGTGCCTGGCCTGATCTCGACGGTCGCGGCCTCGGCCATCGTCTGGTTCCTGACCTTCTCGCCGCACCCGGACCAGGCGACGGCGGTGTCGAGCATCGTGTTCCTGATGATCGGGGTGGGCATGTCGATCGGCGGCGGCTGGTTCCACGCCGCCCGCCGCCGCACCGTGGCCATGACCAGCCACCTGCGCTCGATCCTCGACACCGTGCCCGACGCGGTGGTCGTCATCGATCCGCGCGGGATCATGACCTCGTTCAGCCCGGCCGCCGAGCGGCTGTTCGGCTGGAGCGCCGCCCAGACCGTGGGCAGGAACGTCAGCATGCTGATGCCCGAACCGCACCAGACCGCCCACGACGACTATCTGGCGCGCTACGAGCAGACCGGCGAGAAGCGGGTGATCGGCGTCGGCCGCGTCGTCACCGGCCTGCGCCGCGACGGCACCACCTTCCCCATGGAACTGGCCGTGGGCGAGACCAAGGGCCCGACCCGCGCCTATACCGGCTTCATCCGCGACCTGACCGAGCGCCACGCCACCGAGGCCCGCCTGCAGGAGCTGCAAGGCGAACTGGTCCACGTCTCGCGCCTGACGGCCATGGGCGAGATGGCCACCACCCTGGCCCACGAGCTGAACCAGCCGCTGTCGGCCATCGCCAACCTGCTGACCGGCTCGCGCCGGCTGATGGATCGCGGCCGTCCCGAGGACCAGGCCAAGGTGCGCGACGCGATCGACCGCGCTTCCGACCAGGCGCTGCGGGCCGGCGACGTGATCCACCGCATGCGCGAGTTCGTGCGGCGCGGCGCCACCGAGCGCGACGTCGAGAGCCTTTCGGAACTGGTCGACGACGCCCGCGCCCTGGCCCTGATCGGCGTGCGCGAGGGCCAGGCCGAGGTCACCATCGCCCTGGACGAGGCCTGCGACGCCGTCTTCGCCGACCGGGTGCAGATCCAGCAGGTGCTGGTCAACCTGATCCGCAACGCCCTCGAGGCCATGGACGGCCAGTCCGTGCGACGCCTCACCGTCGCCAGCCGCCGGCTGGAGGACGGAACGGTCGAGGTGTCGGTGGCCGACACCGGCGCCGGGGTCGACGACGAGTTCCGCGAGCGCCTGTTCCAGCCGTTCATGACCACCAAGGCCGAGGGCATGGGCGTGGGCCTGTCGATCTCGCGCTCGATCATCGAGGCGCACGGCGGCCGCATCTGGGCCGACGCCAATCCCGGCGGCGGCACGGTGTTCCGCTTCACCCTGCCGCCCGGCCCCGCCCCGTCCAAGACCCGCACGCCTGCAGCCGACCAGGAGACGATTTGATGAGCGACGCCGTTGTGCACGTGGTCGACGACGACGCCGACGCCCGCGACTCGCTGGCCTTCCTGCTGGAGACGGCCGATTTCCGCGTACGCACCTACGCCAGCGCCCTGGCCTTCCTGTCGGAGCTGGGCGAGATCGAATCCGGCTGCGTGATCACCGACGTGCGCATGCCCGGCATGACCGGCCAGGAGCTGGTGCGCCGCCTGAAGGCCGAGGGCTCGGCCCTGCCGGTGGTGATGATCACCGGCCACGGCGACATCCCGATGGCCGTCGAGGCCATGCGCGACGGCGTCGTCGACTTCATCGAAAAGCCGTTCTCCGAAGCGCGTATCCTGGCGGCCCTCCAGCGCGCCCTGGCCGCCGCGCCCCAGCCCACGGTCAGCGACGACCAGGCCCAGGTGCTGGCCAGGATGGAAACCCTGTCGGAGCGCGAGCGCCAGGTGCTGGACGGCGTCGTCGCCGGCCACCCCAACAAGATCATCGCCCGCGACCTGGGCATCAGCCCGCGCACGGTCGAGATCTACCGCGCCAAGCTGATGAGCAAGATGCACGCCGACAACCTGGCCGCCCTGGTGCGCATGACGCTGTCGGTGCGGAACTGAAAATCCTCTCCCTGAAGGGGGAGGTGTCGGCAAAGCCGACGGAGGGGGATGTGACTACCCGCCCCTAGGGCGTCTCAGGCCTCGGGAGGGACTTCCCCCTCCGGCCCTTCGCCCTCCCCTTCAGGGAGAGGGTCTGGATCAGGCCCCCACCGCCTTCTTCACCTGCACGCTCAGGGCGTCGGTGATCAGCGGCTTGTGGGCGACGCCGGCCCAGAGGGCGTCGGTGACGGTCAGGTCCACGGGGCCTTCGGCCACCAGCACGGCGGGAGTGCGCACGCCCTTGCCGCGCAGCGAGGCCAGGGCCAGCAGGTCGACGTCCAGTACCAGGCAATCGGCGGCGATCAGTTCGGCCAGCGGAACCTCGGCCACGCAGGCGAAGGCGCGCGGCCAGTAGCCCTCGGTTTCCAGGGCGAAGGCCAGGGCCTCGCGCAGGGCCTCGTCGGGCTCGACGATGATCACCAGCGGACGGGCGGGCGAAGGGGCGCACATGGCGCCAGTCAAGCCGGTGTCGGTCCAGCGCGCCTTGATCCGGCGCAAATCGAGCAGGTCGGCGATCATGCGATCGTCAAGGTCATCCAGACCGACGCCTTCTCGCCCGGGGCCAGGGCGACGATCCCGGTCTCGCCCTTGTCGAACCCGGGGCCGAACGGATCGGGACGGCTGGAGGTCGGCTCGACGCAGACGAAGTCGGCGCCCGGCGGCGAATACACGTGGGCCCAGCGGCAGTTGTCCGAGGCCTCGATGATCGTCGAGGTCCCTTCCGGGGCCGACAGCACGGCCTTGCCGCCAAAACCCGTCCAGCAGTTGTCGATCAGGCTGTCGGTCGCGGTCGGCGCGCCCACGGTCCAGTCGCGCATCCACGGTCCCTGGTGGTGAACGGTCGGCAGCACGTCGGCGTCGACCATCCAGACGCCGTCGACGTCCATCTTCAGGCCTTCGCCCGGACGGGCGGCGAAATAGGGGTGCAGCCCAAGGCCCGCCGGCATCACCTGCGTACCGGTGTTGGTCACCGACAGCTCGATGCGCAGCCCCTCGTCCGACAGCACGAGGATCTGCTCGGCGCGGTAGGCCCAGGGCCAGTCGGACGGGGCGTGGTCGTAGGCCAGCACGGCGCGGGTGTCGGAAAGGCCCGTCACCGTCCAGGCCGCGCGCCAGCCCTGGCCGTGCAGCGGATGCGGATGACCGCCGAGGTTCGGGGCCAGCGCCACATCGCGGCCCTGGAAGGTGAAGCGGCCGTTCGGAATGCGGTTGCAGAACGGCACCAGCGGGAAGCAGCCGACGTTCAGGGCGTCGGTCGCGCCTTCCGGCGTCGGGCGCAGAACGTCGCGGCCGTCGAACACGAAGCGACCGATCGAACCGCCCACCTCGGGCAGCAGTTCGACGCGGGCGCGGGCGGTCGCCAGGACGGGACGGGTCATGCGGAACTCCTGGTAGCGCTAACGCACGCTACGTCGCGCGTCGTATGCCAGCTTGGCCCCAGAGGGGCAATGAACATCGCCGTCAATAGCCGGCGTAGCGGCCCGGCTTGTGGTTGGCGATGATGACGACGCTGAGCGCCACCGCCGACAGGATCGACAGCAGCAGCTTGTCGAGGCTGACGACCATGAAGGCCGCGCCCACCACCAGGACGTCGGTGCCCATCTGCACCTTGCCGGCGCTGATCCCGTGCTTTTCCTGCAGCCACAGGCCCAGCACGCCGATGCCGCCGACCGAGGCGCGGTGGCGGGCCAGGGCGAGAATGCCCATGCCGATGATGGTGCCGCCGAACACCGCCGCGAAGATCGGATCCACGCCCTTCAGCTTCAGCCAGTACGGCAGGGCCAGGGTCAGGCCGGTCAGCGCCACGTTCACCGCCAGGGTCTTGAAGGCGAAGGTCCACCCCAGGGCCCGCTGGGCGAAGATGTAGAACGGCAGGTTCAGGACGAAGAACACCACCCCTACCGGCCAGCCGCCGAGATAGGAGACGATCAGCGCGATCCCGGCGATGCCGCCGGTCACGAGGCCGGCGGTCTTCAGCAGGGTCAGGCCCACGGCGATGAAGCTCGTGCCGATCAGCAGCGCGTGGACGTCTTCTATGAGCGTGTGGCGCGTTGCGGGCATGGGCGGGACGGAGGAGGCGGCGGCGGCGTTCAAGGGCGTCGAATCGTCGTCTGGAGGGATGGGAAACGGCCGCCCGTCCCGATCGCGTTTCCACCCTGTCGCCCCTTTAACCGCCGATCTGCGGCGGCATGGAACGCTCTTGTCGCGGCGGACGCTTGATAGCGCCCGTGTCTAGCGTCATATATCATCTCAACGCGACGCCCCATGGGCGCCGCGCGAAATCCTCTACAACAATTCCGGAGCCGCCCCTATTCGCCGTCCCATGCAAGCGCCGCCCGTCAAGGATGGACCGCGTATCAACGATGAAATCCGCGTCCCCCGCGTGCTGCTGATCGACCAGAACGGCGAGAAGCAGGGCGAGATGCCGACCGCGTCCGCCATGGAGGCGGCCGAGGAAGCTGGGCTGGACCTGGTGGAAATCGTTCCGAACGCGAACCCGCCTGTCTGCAAGATCCTGGACTATGGCAAGTTCAAGTTCCAGGAACAGAAGAAGAAGAACGAGGCCCGCAAGCGTCAGAAGGTGGTCGAGCTCAAGGAGATCAAACTCCGCCCGAACATCGACATCCACGACTACGAGGTGAAGGCCAAGGCCATGCACCGCTTCTTCGAGGAAGGCGACAAGGTCAAGGTCACCCTGCGCTTCCGCGGTCGTGAAATGGCTCACCCGGAGCTCGGCATGAAGCTGCTGCTCAAGGTCAAGGCCGACTTCGACGAGATCGCCAAGGTCGAATACGAGCCCCGCATGGAGGGCCGCCAGATGATCATGATCCTGGCGCCCCGCTAAGCTTAGGCCCTATCTTCGAAGACGCCCCGGCCTCGCCGGGGCGTTTTTCGTTTCTGGTTCGCCCCGATGTCACAGCCCGCCGCCAAGCAAGCCCCCCTCTCCCTGGACCCCAGCCTGACGCCCAAGGCCTGGCGCGAGGCCTTCGCCGCCAGCGGCCGGCTGCACGTGCCGGGGTTCCTGACCGCCGACTCGGCCTCCCGCCTGCACGCGGCCCTGACCATCGACACCCCCTGGAGCGGCGTGGTCGGCGTGGGGACCAGGCTCTGGAACCTGCCGCTGGACGGCCCCGGCGCCCTGTCGGCGGCCGACGACGCCGCGCTCGACCGCCAGGTGGCCGAGGAAACCCGCGCCGGCTTCGGCTTTCGATTCGACAATTTCCGGGTCAGCGACGAGATCGAGGCCGGCCGCCGCGAGGGCCGGTTGCTGGAGGCCGCCTACGACCTGATCAACGGCGAGGCCTTCCTCGGCTTCGTGCGCGACCTGACGGGCGATGATCGCCCCGAATACTGCGACTGCCAGGCCACCCGCTATCGGCCCGGCCACTTCCTGACCGAGCACGACGACCACGCCGACGGCAAGAACCGGCTCTACGCCTATGTCCTGAACCTGACGCCGCGGTGGCGCAGCGACTGGGGCGGCCTGCTGCTGTTCCTCGACGGCGACGGCCACGTGGCCGAGGGCTATACGCCCAGCTTCAACGCGCTGAACATCTTCCGCGTGCCGCAGAAGCACGCCGTCAGCTATGTCACGCCGCACGCGGCGGGGCCGCGCCTGTCGCTGACCGGCTGGATCCGCACGCGCGGCTGAACCTAGCCGGCCGCCCGGGCGGCCTTGGGCGGCGTCGGGTGATGCCGCCGCCAGACGCGACGCAACTGGCGGGTCGAGGCGAAGCCGGCCCGCTCGGCGACGCTTTCCATGTCCAGCCGGGTCGCCGACAGCATCTCGCTGGCCAGGGCCAGCCGCAGGCGGTTGACGTAGTCGGTCAAGTTCATGCCGGCGTGGGCGTTGAACAGTCGCGACAGGTGGCGCGGACTGGCGGCGGCCAGATCGGCCAGCGCCTCCAGGCTCCAGTCGCGGGCCGGGTCGGCGGCGATGGCGTCCTGCACGCGGTGGACGGCGGGATGGACGTGGTTGCGCCCCTCCAGCCACGGCGACAGCTGCGGGTCTGCGGGACCCCGGCGCAGATAGACCACCATCTGCCGGGCGATCGACACGGCCAGGGCCGGCCCGCGCAGCCGGGCGACCAGGTGCAGCATCAGGTCGACGCCCGAGGTGATCCCCGCGCTGGTCAGCCGCTCGCCGTCCTCGACGAACAGGCGGTCTTCGAGCACGCGGGCGCTGGGGGCCAGGCGCGTCAGGTGGTCGATGCAGACATGGTGGGTAGTGCAGGCCTTGCCGGCCAGCAGTCCCGCCCGCGCCGCCAGCAGCGCGCCCGAGCAGATGCAGGCCAGGGTCACGCCGGGACGAACGACGCGAGCCAGCCAGGCGACGATGGCCTCTTCGTCGGCCGCGTCCTGGTCCGTCGGGCCGGGGCCGCCCAGCACCTGGTCGACGTTGCCCGAGACCACGACCATCGCGCCGTCCGGCAAGGCGTCGGGCAGCGGGGCCAGGCCGGCCAGCGCCAGGCCGACCGAACTGTCGATCGTCGGCCGGGCGGCGACATAGCGTACGGAAAAGCTCGGCGCGCCGGGCTCCATCGCCGCCCGCCGCAGCACCTCCATCGGCCCGGCCACGTCGAGCAGCAGAGTGCGCGGCGGCAGGACGACATAGACGGGGATGACGGCGGGCGACGGATCGGTCATGCGGCCGCCAGGGCCTCCTCGACGGTGGCGATGCGGGCGAAGCGCTCATGCAGCACCAGTTCGGTGCGGGCCTTGATCTCGTCGACGGTGAACACCCGGCCGTGGCGGTCGGTCATGTCGAAGGTCAGGGTGGCCTCGGTGACGTAGTCGACGGCGAAACCCAGGTCCGAGGCGTGGCGCGTGGTGGTCTCGCAGCACTGCTCGGTGCGGATGCCGCTGACGATGACCCGGCCGATGCGGTTCTGGATCAGCCAGACCAGCAGGCCGGTGCCCACCAGGGCGCTGTGGCTGGGCTTGTGGAAGGTGACGTCGGGCGCCAGAGACAGGCCCTCGACGGTGCGCACGTGGCCCGAGGCCAGGCTGAAGATCCCCTCGGCCTCGACGTGCAGGATCTGCACGACCGGCAGGCCTCGCGCCTTGGCGCCGTCGATCAGCGCCTGCTGGCGCTCCAGGTAGGCTCCGGCGATCGCGGGGTCCCACGAGGCGCGCTGGCGGAAGGAATCCTGGGCGTCGACGACGATGAGGGCGGTGGCGGCGGACATTTGTTGCGTCTCCGTAGCTTGGAAGATGGCGCAAGCTAGGCTTCGTGTTCAAGCGGGGTAAGCAAGGCGACGGACGAAGAACGGACAGAAAAGGACATTCATCAGTTGGCCCTTCGGCGCCCCGCCGAGCCTCGAATTCGTAATCGCCGCGCTTCGTCCCCATATGAAGCCGGTGAAGCCCGCCCCGGACTTTGCCTTCGGCAGGAGCTTCGCCCCTTGAGACATCCCTTTCGCGCGCCGGAGTACCGCGCGCTCGCCGCCACGGCCCTCCAGGCCGCCGGCGCAAGTTCGCTGCCGCACGTCCAGGCCAAGCACGAGCAGGCCGCCCGCACGTGGAGCGAACTGGCCGACGCCGAGGACGCCCGCATGGCGGCCCGGGCCCAAACGCCGCCGTCGGGCGTTTAGGGACGCCGCCCTCACGCTGTCCTCCTTCGGAACCCGCGCCATGCGTCTCTCGATCGACTGCCGCCTGCGCTACGACGTGCGGACGCCCACGAGCTTCATCCTGGCGATCCAGGCCGCCGACGGCGCCGAGCAGGACGTGAATGACGAGACCATCCTGCTGCCCCCGGGGATCACGGCGGACTTCATCGTCGACGCCTTCGCCGGCAACCGCTTCATCCGTTTCCTGGCCCAGCCCGGACCGCTCGATATCGGCTATGTCGCCGAGGTCGAACGGCGGTCGGTCGTCGACCAGCGCGGCTTCATCGGCGGCGAGGTGGTCAACGACCTGCCGCTCACCGTGCTGCCCTATCTCAATCCCAGCCGCTACTGCCCGTCCGATCGCCTGACCGCCTTCGCCCGCCAGACCTTCGGGGCCCGACCCCAGGGCCTGGGGCAGGCACAGGCGATCACCGACTGGATCGCCGCCTCGATCGCCTACGAGGCCGGGACCAGCAGCGGCGCAACCAGCGCCCTCGACACCCTGGTCGACCGCGTCGGCGTGTGCCGCGACTTCGCCCATCTTGGCGTGGCCCTGTGCCGGGCGCTCGACATGCCCGCGCGCTTCGTCTCCTGCTACGCGCTGGACCTGCGACCGTCCGACTTCCACGCGGTGTTCCAGGTCTATCTCGGCGGCGCCTGGCGCACCTTCGACCCGACCCGCCGCGCGCCGCTGGCCGGCCTTGTCCCCATCGGTTTCGGCCGCGACGCCGCCGACGTGGCCTTCGCGGCGACCTTCGGCGACGCCCGCTTCGAGACCAAGTCCATCGCTATCCGACGGTTGGAAACATCCTCCGCACCCGGAAACTGAAATTTCAGTCGCTTTTTCGGACCATCGGGCGTAGAGGAGCCGCCTCGAAGGTTCCCGTCATGTCCATGCCCGCCGCTCCGGCCGCCCCGCCGGCGCCCGTCCACAGTTCCCGCGCCCTCTACGTCCTGCTGCTGGTGGTGTTCATCAACCTGGTCGGTTTCGGCCTGGTGATCCCGCTGCTGCCCTTCTACGCCAAGGCGCTGAACGCCAGCCCCTGGCAGGTGACGGCGCTGTTCTCGGCCTATTCGCTGGGCCAGTTCCTGGCCGAGCCGTTCTGGGGCCGCCTGTCGGACCGCATCGGCCGACGGCCGGTGCTGATCGTCACCATCCTGGCCAACACCGCTTCGTACGTGGCCCTGGCCTTCGCCCCGACCATCGCGGCGGCCTTCGTCATCCGCTTCCTCAGCGGCGCGGCCAGCGGCAACATCTCGACCATCCAGGGCTACATGGCCGACGTCACCCCGCCCGAGAAGCGCGCCGCGCGCATGGGGCTGCTGGGCAGCGCCTTCGGGGCCGGCTTCGTGGTCGGCCCGGCCCTGGGCGGCCTGCTGGCCCATCCCGACGCCGGACGCCTGGGCTTCCAGCTGCCGCTGCTGGTGGCGGCGGGCCTGGCCGCCACCGCCGCCCTGGGCGTCTTCCTGTTCGTGGTCGAGAGCCGCGCCCCCCGCAAGGACGCCCCGCCCCCGCCGCCCCGGCGCGAGGCCATGAAGGCCGCCTTCGCCCATCCGGTGCTGTCGCGGGTGCTTATGGTCACCTTCGTCTCCACCGCCGCCTTCTCCGGCATGGAGGCGACCTTCGGCCTGTGGAGCCAGGCGCGATTCGACTGGACGCCCCAGCAGGTGGGCCTGTGCTTCGCCGTCATCGGCGTGGTGGCCTCGCTGGGCCAGGGCGTGCTGACCGGACGCCTGGCCCGCCGCTTCGGCGAGCCCAAGGTGCTGACCGCCGGCCTTTCGATCATCTGCGTGTCGATGGCCATGACGCCCTTCGTGCCGAGCGCCGCCTACGTGCCGCTGTTCGTGGGCTTCACCGCCTTTGGCCAGTCGCTGGTGTTCCCCTGCATCGCGGCGCTGATCTCGCGCGCCACCCCGCCTGACCAGCAGGGCGCCATGCTGGGCCTCAACATGGCCAGCGGCTCGCTGGCCCGGATGAGCGGCCCGATGCTGGCTGGCCCTCTGTTCGGCCTGGCCACCGGCGCGCCCTACTGGGTCGGCGCCCTGCTGACGGTCCCGGCCGTCGTGCTGGCCGTGACGGTGGGACGCCGCGCCAAGGCCGCGCCCTGAAAGGCGGGCCTGGGACTTAAGAGTCCGTCGGGCCTTGCTTTTCTCCCGGGGCTCCAGTATTCACCCCGCCTTTCCGGAACCGCCTGGCCAATTTGGCATGCCATGGCGGTTCGTCTCGCTATCCAGAGGACGGGGCCGTTAAA
Source organism: Caulobacter sp. CCNWLW153 (assembly GCF_036889365.1). NCBI lineage: Bacteria > Pseudomonadati > Pseudomonadota > Alphaproteobacteria > Caulobacterales > Caulobacteraceae > Caulobacter > Caulobacter sp. CCNWLW153. The sequence goes on along the minus strand of NZ_JBAKFV010000008.1, from coordinate 206,463 downwards.
CGCTCCGACGCGAAATGCCTAAGTTGAAGACGAAGTCGGGCGCCAAAAAGCGCTTCAAGATCACCGCCACGGGCAAGCTGAAGGCCGGCGTCGCCGGCAAGCGCCACCGCCTGATCGGCCACAACGGCAAGTACATCCGCCAAAACCGCGGCACGAAGGTGATGAGCGAGGCTGACGCCAAGATCATCCGCACGTACCTGCCCTACGGCCTGTAAGAGGAGCGCTGACACATGGCTCGCGTTAAACGTGGCGTCACCGCCCACGCCAAGCACAAGAAGGTTCTGGAGCAGGCCAAGGGCTTCTATGGCCGCCGCAAGAACACCATCCGTACGGCCAAGGCCGCGGTCGACAAGGCCGGCCAGTACGCCTACCGCGACCGCAAGGTGCGCAAGCGCGCCTTCCGTTCGCTGTGGATCCAGCGCATCAACGCCGGCGCCCGCACCGAAGGCTTCACCTACTCGCAATTCATCCACGGCCTGGACGTGGCGGGTATCGTGATCGACCGTAAGGTCCTGGCGGACATCGCCGGCAACGACGCCGTTGCGTTCAAGGCCATCGCCGACAAGGTTCGCGCTGCCCTGGCCTAAGGACATCTGAGCCTCACCGCTCACCTATCCTTTGAAAAGCCCTTCGGCGCGAGCCGGAGGGCTTTTTGCTGTCCGCCTGTCGGCGGCCCCCTCGGGCCCTTCGGGCCACCTTCCCCAGCGGGGGAGGATCGGGGTCCGCGCCACCAAGATGTTCCCCCTCTGGGGGAGCTGTCGCCTAAGGCGACTGAGGGGGTCGCCCCCCGGCCGCAAATCCTCTAGACGGATGCCCGTCATGACCGATCTCAACACCCTCGAATCCGACGTCCTGGCCCAGGTGGCCGGCGCGGCCGACCTTTCAGCGCTCGACGCCGTCCGCGTGGCCGCCGTCGGCAAGACCGGCTCGATCTCGGGCCTGCTCAAGACCCTGGGCGCGATGAGCCCCGACGAGCGCAAGGAACGCGGCGCGGCGATCAACGCCCTGCGCGATCGCGTGCAGTCGGCCATCATCGAGAAGAAGGCCGCGCTCGAAGCCGCCGAACTCGACGCGCGCCTCGCCCGCGAGACCCTCGACCTCACCCTGCCCGGCCCCTACCGCCGCAAGGGATCCGTCCACCCGACCATGCAGGTCATGGACGAGATGGTCTCGATCTTCGCCGACATGGGCTTCGCCGTCGCCGAAGGCCCCGACATCGAGGACGACTTCCACAACTTCACGGCCCTGAACTTCCCCGAGAAGCACCCGGCCCGTGAGATGCACGACACCTTCTTCTTCGAACCGAAGGAGACCGGTGAACGCATGCTGCTGCGCACGCACACCAGCCCCGTGCAGGTGCGCACCATGGTTTCGCAGAAGCCGCCGATCCGCATCATCGCGCCGGGCCGCACCTATCGCTGCGACAGCGACGCCACCCACACGCCGATGTTCCACCAAGTCGAGGGCCTGGTGATCGACAAGGGCATCCACATGGGCCACCTGAAGTGGACCCTGGAGACCTTCATCGCCCGCTTCTTCGAGACCGACGCGGTGACGACCCAGTTCCGCCCGCACCACTTCCCGTTCACCGAGCCGTCGGCCGAGATGGACGTTCAGTGCGACCGCTCGGGGGGCGAGATCAAGATCGGCCAGGGCACGAGCTGGCTCGAGATCCTGGGCTGCGGCATGGTCCACCCGAACGTGCTGCGCGCCTGCGGCATCGATCCGGACGAGTACCAGGGCTTCGCCTTCGGCATGGGCGTCGATCGCCTGGGGATGCTGAAGTACGGCATGCCGGACCTGCGCGACATGTTCGCCTCGGACAGCCGCTGGCTGGCCCACTACGGCTTCTCGGGCTTCGCCGCGCCGAACCCGGCCTCGGGGCTGTCGTGATGAACGCCCCGCGTCCGACCATCGACGGTTCGGCCAAGGTCTTCGAGAACCTGGAGATCTCGCTGATCGACCTGTTCCGCGCCCAGCTTCAGGGCGGCGTGAACATGGTCAGCGGCCGCACCTTCAAGAACTGCCGCCTGCACGGGCCGGTGGTGATGCTGGCGCTCGAAGGCGTGACCTTCGACTCGACCAACTTTGGCTTCCACGGCGGAGACATCGCCAACCTCGTGCTGCGCCCGGCCGGTGAGAAAGTCATCGGCGCCCTACCCTTCAAGGATTGCGCCTTCATCGGCTGCCAGTTCTTCGCGGTCGGCTTCACCGGCCCCGAGACCTTCCTGCAGCAGATCCTGGCGTTGGAAACCACGCAATGAAGTTCACCCTTTCCTGGCTCAAGGATCACCTCGACACCCAAGCGACCGCCGCCGAGGTAGTCGCCGCCATGACCATGGCCGGCCTCGAGGTCGAGCACGTCACCGACCCGGCCGCCAAGCTGGCCGCCTTCAGCGTCGCCAAGATCGTCGAGGCCGTTCAGCACCCGAACGCCGACCGCCTCCGCGTCTGCCAGGTCGACACCATCGACGGCCGCAAGGAAATCGTCTGCGGCGCGCCCAACGCCCGCGTCGGCCTGACCACCATCTACGCCCCGATCGGCGCCTATGTGCCGGGCCTGGGCGTCACCCTGGTCGAGAAGCCGGTCCGCGGCGTCGTCTCCAACGGCATGCTGTGCTCGGGTTCGGAACTGGAAGCCGACGACGGTTCGGAAGGCATTCTCGAGCTGTCCAGCGACCTCGCGGTCGGCACGCCCGCCGCCGTGGCGTTGGGCCTGGAAGCCGTCATCGACTTCGAAGTCACCCCCAACCGCCCCGACTGGCTGGGCGTCGCCGGCATCGCCCGCGACCTGGCCGCCGCGGGCCTGGGCAAGCTGAAGGACCTGTCGATCGCCCCGGTTCCGGGGACCTTCCCCTGCCCGATCACGGTCGCGGTGGACGGCGAGGCCTGTCCGGTGTTCTCCGGCCGGCTGATCAAGGGCGTCAAAAACGGCCCCTCGCCCAAGTGGCTGCAGGACCGCCTGAAGGCCATCGGCATCAATCCGAAGTCGGCCCTGGTCGACATCACCAACTACGTCTCCTACGACCGCGCCCGGCCGCTGCACGTCTATGACGCGGCCCTGCTGTCGGGGACCAATATCGTGGCGCGCCTTGGCCATCACGGCGTCCACGGCGACGAGCACCTGATCGCGCTGGACGGCAAGACCTACGAACTGACCCCGGCCATGAGCGTCATCGCCGACGCCTCCGGGGAACGTCCGATCGGCCTGGGCGGCGTCATGGGCGGCGAGAGCACCGGCTGCTCGGAAGCCACCGTCGACGTCTTCGTCGAGAGCGCCTGGTTCGAGCCGATCCGCATCGCCCAGACCGGCCGCGACACCGGCATCAACAGCGACGCCCAGTACCGCTTCGCCCGCACGGTCGACACCGGCTCGGTCGTTCCGGGCCTCGAGCTGGCCACCAAGCTGATCCTGGAGCTGTGCGGCGGCGAGGCCTCGGAAGTCGTGGTCGCCGGTCAGGCTCCGGCCGCGCCGGGTCCGATCCTGTTCGACCCGGCCTATGTGCAGGGCCTGTCGGGTCTGGACATCGCGCCGGAAAAGAGCCTGTCGATCCTGCAGGCCCTGGGCTTCAAGATCGAGCCGCCCAAGGACGTGCCGGTCGCCGAGTTCGCCACCCATGCCGAAAGCGTGGTCTGCGTGACGCCGCCGACCTTCCGTCGCGACGTGCACGGCAAGGCCGATCTGGTGGAAGAAGTGGCCCGCATCGCCGGCTTCGGCGCCCTGCCCTCCACGCCCCTGCCGGAAGTTCCGCGCGCTGTCGGCGGGATCCTGACCGCCCGTCAGGCCCGCGCCCGCACCGCCCGTCGCGCCCTGGCCGCCGCCGGCTACGCCGAGGCCGTGACCTGGAGCTTCACCAGCCGCGCCACCGCCCAGCTGTTCGGCGGCGGCGCCGCCCAGCTGGTGCTGGCCAATCCGATCGCCTCGGAACTGGACTGCATGCGCCCCTCGGTGCTGCCCAACCTGATCGAGGCGGCCGGCCGCAACGCCCGCCACGGCTTCGCCGACGTCGCCCTGTTCGAGGTCGGCCCGGTGTTTCTGGGCGATGGTCCCAAGGACCAGCGCACGGTGGTGGCCGGCATCCTGGCCCCGCGCCCGCCGCGCGCCTGGGACAAGCGCCCGGCCGAGGACGTGTTCACGATCAAGGCCGACCTGCTGAACCTGCTGGAGGAGATCGGCGCGCCGGTCGCCTCGCTGCAGACCGCGCAGGGCTCGGCTTCGTCCTGGTGGCACCCCGGCCGCTCGGCCCGCCTGCAGCTGGGCCCCAAGGCCGTGGTCGCCGAGTTCGGCGAGTTGCACCCGGCGGTGCTGAAGGCGCTGGACGTGGCCGGCCCCGTCTACGGCTTCGAGATCGTCCTGGAGGCGATCCCCGAACCGAAGAAGAAGGCCGTCAAGACCAAGGCGGCGTTCACGCCGTCGGCCCTGATGCCGCTGACCCGCGACTTCGCCTTCGTCGCCGACAAGGCCAAGGCGGCCGGCGACCTGGTCAAGGCCGCGGCCGGCGCCGACAAGGCCCTGATCGCCTCGGCCCGCGTCTTCGACGTCTACGAGGGCCCCGGCGTGCCGGAAGGCTCCAAGTCGGTGGCGATCGAGGTGCTGGTCCAGCCGCGCGACGCCACCCTGACCGACGCCGAGATCGAGGCCCTGTCGGCCAAGGTCGTCGCCGCGGTCGAGAAGGCGGGCGGCAAGCTTCGGGCTTGAGCTTGAACCTGCAAGCTTGAACGCCATGTGAGGGGCGAAGGTGATGCTGCGCTGCATCCACCTTCGCCCCTTTCGCGTTTCAGGCCCCATGAGCGACGATCTCTTCAGTCACAACCCCGCCAAGAGCCGCTACGAGCTGGAGGTCGACGGCCTGATCGCCTTCGCCGACTACCAGCGCAGCGGCCATCGCCTGGTCATCCCGCACGTGGAGGCCGATCCCGCCCTGCGCGGCACGGGCGCCGCCAGCCGCCTGATGACCAAGGTCGCCGAGGTGGCCCGGGCTGAGGGCATGCGGATCACGCCGCTGTGCTCCTACGCAGCGGCCTGGCTGCGGCGGAACGATCCCGAACTGATCGCCTGAGCGGCCTCGCCAGGCGGATAGTTTCGGATCGCCGTCCAAACTGGCGCCTCGTGAACGTTTGCAACGCAGCAAAGCCTTGTCGAGCGTGCGGCTACTCGTGCTAGAACTTTCGTGACGGTCCAGCGCGCCCTGCCGGGAGCCTGCGCGGCCGTGAGCGAAGGCTTGGATTTTCATGGTTGATATCAAGACGGTCGGCGTGATCGGCGCCGGCCAGATGGGTTCGGGCATCGCCCATGTCTGCGCGCTGGGCGGCTATGACGTCCGCCTGCACGACGTCTCGCGCGAGCGCATCGACGCCGGCATCGCGCTGATCGGCAAGAACCTCGCCCGCCAGGTCAGCCGCAACATCATCGACCAGGCCGCGGCCGACGCCGCCCTGGCGCGCATCTCCGTCGCCGAGAACGTCGAGGCCATCGGCCAGACGGACCTGGCCATCGAGGCGGCCACCGAGAACGAAGAGGTCAAGAAGGCCATCTTCCGCAGCCTGCAGCCGCACCTGAAGCCCGACACGCTGCTGGCCTCCAACACCTCGTCGATCTCGATCACGCGCCTGGCCTCGACCACCGACCGGCCCGAGCGGTTCATCGGCCTGCACTTCATGAACCCCGTGCCGCTGATGAAGCTCGTCGAGATCATCCGCGGCATCGCCACCGACGTGCCGACCTACGAGACGGCCGTGGCCTTCGCCAAGTCGCTGGGCAAGATCACCAGCAACGCCGAGGACTTCCCCGCCTTCATCGTCAACCGCGTGCTGGTGCCGATGATCAACGAGGCGATCTACACGCTGTACGAGGGCGTCGGCACGGTCGACGCCATCGACACCGCCATGAAGCTGGGCGCCAACCATCCGATGGGCCCGCTGGAATTGGGCGACTTCATCGGCCTGGACACCGTGCTGAGCATCATGAACGTGCTCTACGAAGGCCTCGCCGACAGCAAGTATCGCCCCTGCCCGTTGCTGGTGAAGTATGTCGAGGCCGGGTGGCTCGGCAAAAAGACCGGCCGCGGTTTCTATGACTACCGGGGCGAGGTCCCGGTCCCGACGCGCTAGGCGTCGGGTTACCAGAGGATCGGAACGTCGTAGGCGGCCAGGGCGCGATCGATACTAAGGATCGGCGCTATGTCGTTGATCGCCTGAGCGACGATCAGCCGATCCCAAGGATCGCGATGGTGTGTGGGCAATCTTCCGGCGACGACGGCATCCGCTGGCTTGATGTCCCGCCACAAGAACCCGGCCTCTGTCGCCGCCGCCAGGAGATCGGCGGGCAATCTCTGCAATAGCAGATCACGCGGCCGTTTGAATTCGATCTCGTAGGCGCTGACGGCGCTTACGTAGACCTTTATGTTAGTGTCGCTAAGGAGGGCATGCGCCCCTGGCGAGAGACGACCCACATCGGTCCACCACCAGATCAGTACGTGGGTATCGATCAGCAGCTTCATTTTTCAGTTGGATAGATCGGCCCGTCGGCGGCCTCTTCCAGTTCAGGATCAGGCCGCAGAAAAAGATAGGGATCTTCGAGCTTGCCTAGATGCGCATACAGGCCGGGAATGCGCCGTCCTTGTGCTTGCGGTTCTGTTTTGGCGAGATTTAGCGCCACCACGTCTTGGCCGTCCTGCGTCAGCAGAACCTCCTCCCCCGCCTTCACATGGGCGACGAGTTCGGCCAGCGGCACTTCACTTCGGATATCGATCCGGATCGTCATGGGCGAAGCCTAACACGGCCTCGCCCCTTCGACGACTCAGCCCGCTCCGAGCGCCACGGCCGTGTGGTAGACGACGAAGGCCGCCAGATAGGCTAGGCCGACCATGTAGAAGAACATCACGGTCGGCCAGATCCAGCTGTTGGTCTCGCGCTTGACCACGCCCAGGGTGGGCAGGCACTGCGGCGCGAACACGTACCAGGCCAGGAAGGCCAGGGCGGTGGCCAGCGACCATTGCTGCGACAGCAGGGTGCTCAGCGCGTCGTGGGAATCGGCGTCGCCGCCGACGGCGTAGACCGTGCCCAGCACCGCCACGGCCACTTCGCGGGCGGCCATGCCCGGGATCAGGGCCACGGTCATCTGCCAGTTGAAGCCGATGGGCTCCATGACCGGCGCGATGAACTTACCCAGCCGCCCGGCGATGCTGTAGTCGATGGCCGGCCCCGTGGCGCCTTCCGGCGGATAGGGGAAGGTCGACAGCACCCACACCAGCACCATCAGCGGCAGGATGATGCGGCCGGCGCGGTTCATGAAGATCTTGGCGCGGGTCCAGAGGTTCAGCGCCACGTTGCGCGGCTCGGGCCAGCGGTAGGTCGGCAGCTCCATCATCAGCGGCTCGGCCGCGCCGCGCCAGAAGATGCGGCGGATGATGGCCGAGACCAGCAGGGCGAAGACGATGCCGGTCGCGAACAGGCCAAACATCACCAGGCCTTGCAGGTTGAAGATCCCCCCGACCTTCTCGCGCGGCACGAAGGCGCCGATGATCAGGGTGTAAACCGGCAGGCGCGCCGAGCACGTCATCAGCGGCGCGATCAGGATCGTGGTCAGGCGGTCGCGCTTGTTGTCGATCACCCGCGTCGACATGATCCCCGGGATAGCGCAGGCGAAGCTCGAAAGCAGCGGGATGAACGCCCGTCCGTGCAGGCCCGCCACGCCCATCAGCTTGTCCAGCAGGAAGGCCGCGCGGGTCATGTAGCCGCTGTCTTCCAGGATCAGGATGAAGAAGAACAGCACCAGGATCTGCGGCAGGAACACCAGCACGCTGCCCACGCCGGCGATCAGGCCGTCGGCGATGAAGCTGGCCAGGAGGCCCTCGGGCAGGTGCTCGGAGACCAGCCCCGCCAGGGCCGCGAAGCCGGCGTCGATGGCGTCGGCCGGCACCGTCGCCCAGGCGAACACCGACTGGAACACGGTGAACATCAGGGCGGCCAGGATCAGCAGGCCGGCCACCGGGTGCAGCAGCACCGCGTCGATCTTGCCCGTCAGGGTGTCGGGACGCTCGGGCGGGCGCACGCAGTCGCGATAGATGCGCTGGGCCTCGCCGTGGGCGGCGCGGATCTCGGCCGCGCTCGGCTCGCGCCAGGTGTTGTCGCCGGCGTTGGAGTGGGTCAGCGTCAGGGTGTCGACCTGGGTCAGCAGCTCGTCCAGGCCGCGCTTGCGGGTCGCCACCGTGGTGACGATCGGCGCGCCGATCTCGCGCGACAGCCGCTCCAGGTCGATGCGCAGGCCCTGGCGCTGGGCGATGTCGAACATGTTGAGGGCCAGCACGAACGGGCGGCCCACCTGCTTCAGCTCCAGCACCAGGCGCAGCACCAGGCGCAGGTTGGTGGCGTCGGCCACGCAGACCAGCACGTCGGGCGCGGTCTCGCCCGACAGGCGACCGAGCACGGCGTCGCGGGTGACCACTTCGTCCGGGCTGCGGGCGCGCAGGGAATAGGTGCCCGGCAGGTCGAGGACGCGGATCGTCCGGCCGCCCGGCGTGACCAGCTGGCCCTCCTTGCGCTCGACGGTGACGCCGGCGTAGTTGGCCACCTTCTGGCGGGCCCCGGTCAGGGCGTTGAACAGCGCGGTCTTGCCGGAATTCGGATTGCCGACCAGCGCGATGCGCGCGGGCCGGATAGCGGTGTCGGTCAAAGCGTCTATCCGTCGAACTGAACGGTCACGGCGCGCGCCTCGCGGCGGCGCAGGGCCACGCGGGTGTCATCCACCCGCACGGCGATGGGGTCGCGGCCGAAAAGGCCTTCCTGCAGGATCTCGATGCGCGCGCCCTCGACGAAGCCCATCTCCAGCAGGCGGCGCTCCAGCTCGTCGGACGCCACGGCCTCGGGCGCGCCGGTGTCGCCGCGCACGGCGACGATGACGCCGGTCTCGCCGCGCGAGGCCGTGCTCAAGGCGCGGGTCGGCGCGTCGGAAGCAAGGGCGTCATCGGCGGTGAGGACGGCGTCGGACATTCTTGGGCCTCGCGGCGAAAAGTTGCGAACGATTATCAGCCCCAACCGCCACTGTCGATGAAAGATGCCCCCTTCGAACGCCGGTCGCGGAAAAAACTAACAGGCATGGCGCGGCGTAATGGCCCAGCAGCGTTAATCTATTCGACTCAAGGCCGCTCCGGTTGCATTAATTTTTGCAAGCGATTCGTAGGGACCCGAAATGCGAAGGCTCAAGCTGGCTCTGCTGACCGGCGCCTATCTTTGCCTGGCTCTTATCGTCTCCCTGCTGCTGTGGCGCATGGGGGCGACCCCGGCTGTCGGCCTGTCGGCCTTCATCGGGTCGCTGGGCCTGTGCTTCGCGTTCCACGGCATCATCGGCGGCATGTTCGACAACGCCCAGCTGAAGCTGGACATCGAGACGGTGCGCGAGGCCCACGGCATCCTGGTCGAGCAGATCGAGAAGATCGACGCACGCATGACCAGCCTCGTGGAAAGCGTCGCCGAGGACGCCGAGAAGCGCTCGGCCGAACTGACCAGCGAGGTCCACCAGCTCGAAGACCTGATGCAGCGCATGAGCGAGCGCCTGGAAAGCCAGCTGACCCACCAGGTCGCGGCCGCCCGCCACGACGCCCGCGGCCGCGGCGCCGCCGCTCCGGTCAACGCCGTGCTGGAAGCCGTGCAGGACGCCCTGGCCGAGAACCGCGTCGACCTCTACCTGCAACCGGTCGTCAGCCTGCCCCAGCGCCGCACCGTCTTCTACGAAAGCTTCTCGCGCCTGCGCGACGAGACCGGCCGCGTGATGATGCCGGCCGAATACCTGGCCGTGGCCGAGCCCGAGGGCCTGATGACGGCCGTCGACAACCTCCTGCTGTTCCGCTGCGTGCAGATCGTGCGCCGCCTGGCCAAGCAGGACCGCAAGGTCGGCATCTTCTGCAACATCTCGCTGGCCAGCCTGGCCGACGAGACCTTCTTCCCGCAGTTCCTCGAGTTCCTGCAGGGCAACAAGGACCTGGCCGGCTCGCTGATCTTCGAACTGGGCCAGACCGCCTTCAACCAGCGCGGCCCGGTCGAGGCCCGCCACATGGCCCGCCTCGCCAGCCTGGGCTTCCAGTTCAGCCTCGACAAGGTCGTGGACCTGGATCTCGACTTCCAGGATCTGGCCCGCGCCGACGTCAAGTACGTCAAGGTCGGCGCCCAGCTGATCCTCGACCAGCTGGAAGAGCAGGACGGCAAGCTGGTGCTAAGCTCGCTGCCCGACCTCAACGCCGCCGACTTCGCCGCCCTGATGCGCCGCTACGGCGTCGAGGTGATCGCCGAGAAGGTCGAGGCCGAGCGCCAGATCGCCGAGATCCTCGATCTCGACATCGGCTACGGCCAGGGCCACCTGTTCGGCGAGCCCCGGGCCATCCGCGACGCCGTCCTGGCCGAGACCGATCCGCCGGCCGACTTCGTCCAGGCCCCGCTGCGCCGCCGCGCCGCCAACTGGTAGGCCTTCGCGGCTCCAAGATCTCGACCGCCGCCGGGGCTTAGCGCCGGCGGCGGTTTTCGTTTCACCGCAAGCATCGGAATGACGCGAGCGGGCGACGGCGCGATCCTGTCGGCAGATCCGAAAGGAGCCCGACATGACCACCGCCTATCAAACCGACGACGACCGCTGGGCCGCCATCGAGCGCCGCGACCGCGCCGCCGACGGCGCCTTCTTCTGCGGCGTGCGCACCACCGGCGTCTATTGCCGCCCCAGCTGCGCGGGTCGCCCCCTGCGCCGGAACGTCGCCTTCCACGAGACCCGGGAGGCCGCCCGCGCCGCGGGCCTGCGCCCCTGCCTGCGCTGCCGCCCCGACGAGCCGATCGAGACCCTGGCTTACGGCTTCGGCGACACGCCGCTGGGCCTGGCCCTGGCCGCGAGTTCCGAGGCGGGCCTTGCCCTGCTGATCTTCGGCGATGACCGCGCGGCGATGGCCGAGGACCTGGCCGCCCGTTTTCCCCGCGCCCGGCTGGTCGAGGATGACGACGGCGCCGCTCCGGCCCTGGCCGCCCTGACGGCGGCGATCCAAAGCGGCGGCGGCGCGGGCCTCGCGCTCGACGAGCGCGGCACCGCGTTGCAGCGCGCCGTCTGGAAGGCGCTGCGCGACATCCCAGCCGGAACCACCGCCTCCTACGCCCAGGTCGCCCGCGCCATCGGCCGACCCGAAGCCGTGCGCGCCGTGGCCCAGGCCTGCGGCGCCAACCCGCTGGCCGTGCTGACGCCCTGCCATCGCGTGGTGCGCTCGGACGGCGGCCTTTCCGGCTATCGCTGGGGCGTGGAGCGCAAGAAGGCTCTGCTGGAGCGGGAGCGCGCGGCTTGAACCTGGACTGGACCCGTATCGCCGCCGAGCTCGACGCCCGGGGCTGGGCCCTGACCGGCCCGGTCCTGACGCGGGAGACCTGCGCCAGGGTCGCCGGCCTCTACCCCGAGGACGCGCCGTTCCGCAGTCGGGTGGTCATGGCCCGCCACGGTTTCGGGCGCGGAGAGTACAAGTATTTCGCCTATCCCCTGCCCGAGATCGTGCAGAGGCTTCGGACGGGCCTCTATCCGCCGCTGGCCGCCATCGCCAACGCCTGGATGGCGCGGCTGGGCGAGGACAGGCGCTTTCCGGAGACGCTGGACGGCATGCTGGAGCGCTGCCACGCGGCCGGCCAGGCGCGACCCACGCCGCTGCTGCTGACCTACGGCCCCGGCGACTACAACTGCCTGCACCAGGACCTCTACGGCGAGCACGTGTTTCCGCTGCAGGCCGCCTTCCTGCTCGACCAGCCGGGCCGCGACTTCGAAGGCGGCGAGTTCGTCATCGTCGAGCAGCGGCCCCGCCAGCAGTCGGCTGCCCAGGTCGTGCCGCTGGCCCAGGGCGAGGGCGTGATCTTCGCCGTGCGCGAGCGTCCGGCCGAAGGATCGCGGGGCGTCCATCGCCGCATCCTGCGTCATGGCGTCAGCGAAGTGCGGAGCGGAACCCGACGGACGTTGGGCGTCATCTTCCACGACGCGACCTGAACACGAAAGAACGGCCCCGGAGTCGCCTCCGGGGCCGTCGATCATTCGGTCGGACTGCTCGACGCTTACCAGGCGAAGCCGAAGCTGCCGCCGCTCATCACGTCGCGGCCGGTGGCCGAGAAGCCGACGTTGAAGCTGGCCGCGCGGCTGCTGTGGGTATAGCCCGCCGCGATCGCCGCCTGGCCGCGATAGCCGCCGACGGCCAGCGCCAGGCGGTTGGTCAGGCCCGCGTTCGCGCCGGCGCTGTTGCCCGCCATCATCGCCATCGCCGAGCTCATCGCGCCGACGCCGTCGAGGCGCGCCGAGACGTTCTTCAGACGGTTGTCGAACTGGCTGGTGAAGGTGTCCACGCGCCAGTCGGTGTAGGCGTTGGCCGAAGCCAGGGTCTGGGCCGACTTGGTGTCGGTGTAGCTGTTGGCGGCGGTCAGGGTCTGGGCCGAACGCGTATCGGTATAGGCGTTGGCGGTCGTCACGGCCTGGACGCCGACGGCGTCGGCATGGGCGTTGGCCGAGGCCAGGGTCTGGACCGACTTGGCGTCGGTGTAGGTGTTGGCGGTCGCCACGGCCTGCACGCCGACGGTGTCGGCATAGCTGTTGGCCGAGGCCAGGGTCTGGGCCGACTTGGTGTCGGTGTAGCTATTGGCCGAGGTAACGGCGCCGGCCGCAGCCGTATCGGCATAGGCGTTGGCCGAGGTCAGCGTCTGGGACGCGACGGTGTCGGTGTAGCTGTTGGCCGAGGCCAGGGCGCCGGCGGCGGCCGTGTCGGCGTAGGCATTGGCCGAGGTGAGCGTCTGCGAAGCCACGGCGTCGGTGTAGACGGTCGACTGGCCGAGGGCCTGGGTCGCCTTGGCGTCGGTATAGCTGTTGGCCGAGGTCACGGCGCCGGCGACGGCGGTGTCGGCGTAGGTGTTGGCCGTGCCGACAACCGACGACACGGCGGTGTCCGTGTAGGCCTTGGCGTTGATCAGGGTGATGGCGTCGCCGTCCTGCATCTGGCCGACGTTGGCGGCGTCCGTCGGGTTGGCGCCGGCGGTCACGTTGGTGATGCGGCGGCTGGAACCGGCCGAGCCGACCGAGACGGTGTTGGCTTCGTTGGCGACCGAGCCGTAACCGATGGCCACGCTGTTGTTGGTGGTGGCCGACGCGTTGGCGCCGATGGCGGTGGAGTTGTTGCCCGAAGCGGTCGTGTGCGTGCCGATGGCCACGGTGTTGGTGTTGCTGGCGTTGGAGGCTTCACCGAGGGCGGTGGCATGGGTGCCGGTCGCCTGGGACGTATCGCCGATGGCGGTGGAGAAGCTGCCGCTGGCCGTGGCGCCGCTGCCGAGCGTCGTTTGAGCAAAGGCGCCTTGAGCCGCGAAGAAAGAAACAACAACAGCCGAACAGAACAGAACCGACTTCTTGGAAACGCTACGCACTATACAAACTCACTTACACAATCAGGCTCGGAATTCTTCCGCCGCCCCTGCCGCAAGGAAGTAGTGCGTATGTATTATCGTACGGTTAAGCTCGAAATTACTAAGAAATGAGAAAGAATATAACGCCGTTACAAGCATATGCACGTAGCCGAGAAGTCGACATTGAGCACACCGGCTCATCCTGTTGATAAGCCGCTTCAGCGCCACCATATGAACGGGCGCGGCGGCCCGGTTCAACGGCCTCTCCGCCGCCATTGACGCTCCTGCTTTCGCCCGGTACCCGCCCTGCCCATGATCGACTTTCCCGCCGGCCTTTCCGCCCTGACCGACCGCTACGACGTGGTGCTCTGCGACGTCTGGGGCGTCATCCACAACGGGGTTCGCAACTTCCCCGAGGCCTGCGAGGCGCTGGAGCGGTTCAACAGGGACCACGGGCAGGTGGTGCTGATCTCCAACGCCCCGCGCCCGTCGCAGGACGTGCTTTCCCAGCTGGACGGCCTGAAGGTTCAGCGCAAGGCCTGGAGCGCCTTTGTCACCAGCGGCGACGCCACCCGCTCGCTGCTGACGCCGCGCGCGGGCGAGAAGGTCTGGAAGATCGGCCCCGAGCGGGACGCGCCGCTGTGGGCGGGCCTCGACCTGACGCTCGCCGGCTGCGACGACGCCGACTTCATCCTGTGCTCGGGCCTCTACGACGACGAGACCGAAACCCCCGAGGACTATCGCGACCGCCTGAAGGTGGCCGCCGACCGGGGCCTGCTGTTCATCTGCGCCAATCCCGACCGCGTGGTGCAGCGGGGCGACAAGCTGATCTTCTGCGCCGGCGCCCTGGCCGACCTCTATGAGGAGCTGGGCGGCAAGGTGGTGATGGCCGGCAAGCCGTTCGCGGCGATCTACGACCTCGCCCTCGCCGAAGCCGAGCGCCTGAAGGGCGGCCCGGTGGACCGCTCGCGCGTGCTGTGCATCGGCGACGGGATCATCACAGACGTGCTGGGCGCCGAAAACCAGAAGCTGGCCTGCCTGTTCGTCGCCAAGGGCATCCACGGCGACAAGGCCCTGGGCCCCGACGGCCTGCTGGCTCCGGAAGCCGTGGCCAAGCTGCTGGCGGCCGAAAGCGTCGGCGCCACGCACGCCATCGCCGATCTGGTCTGGTGAAGACGGATCGAACGGCTACAAAGCCTGTCCAAGATCAATAAGAACGCAGGATCGGGGATCGCATGGGTCTCTTTCTCGAGAACTTGAGCGTCGGCCAGGCGGCCGAGTTCAGCCGCACCGTCGGCGAAGCCGACATCCAGGCCTTCGCCGACGTGACAGGCGACACCAATCCCGTCCACCTCGACGCCGACTACGCCGCCAAGACCAGCTTCGGCGAGCGCATCGCCCACGGCATGCTGTCGGCCGGCTATATCTCGGCGGCGCTGGGCACCACCCTGCCCGGCCCCGGCGCGGTCTATCTGTCGCAGTCGCTGAACTTCAAGCGGCCGGTGCGCATCGGCGACACCGTGGTGGTCAAGGTCGCGGTCACCGCCATCGACGAGGCCAAGGGCCGCGTGACCCTGTCGACCACCTGCATCGTCGGCAAGAAGGCCGTGGTCGACGGCGAGGCCGTGGTCCTGGTTCCGAAGAAAGGCGCCTGAGCATGGATTCGCGCGTGCGCCTGAAGATCGTCCACGGCTGGAAGGACGTCTCCCCCGAGGAGAAGGGCGCGGCCGTGGCGCTGGGCAATTTCGACGGCGTCCATCGCGGCCACCAGCAGGTGATCGCCGAAGCCGCCAGGGCCGCGCGCGAACTGAAGGTCCCGCTGGGCGTGGTCACCTTCGACCCGCACCCCCGCCGGCTATTCCGCCCCACCGAGCCGGCCTTCCGGCTGATGACCATCGAGCAGCAGGCCCGCCTGCTGAGCGACCTAGGGGTAGATTTCCTCTACCTGCTGCCGTTCGACTTCGAGATGGCCACGCTGGACGACCGCGCCTTCGCCGAACGGGTCCTGCACCAGGGCCTGGGGATCAGGCACGTGGCCGTCGGCTTCGACATCTCGTTCGGCAAGGGCCGCACCGGCAGCCCGCAGGCGATGAAGGCTTATGGCGAGGAACTGGGCTTCTCGGTCTCGGTGGCCGAGCCGGTCGCCAACCGCGACGGCGAGAAGTTCTCGTCCACCGGCGTGCGCGAAGCGCTGCGCGCCGGTCATCCCGAGGAAGCCGCCCGCATCCTGGGCCGCCCCTTCGCCATCGAGGGCGTGGTGCGTCGCGGCCAGCAGCTGGGCCGCCAGCTGGGTTTCCCCACCGCCAATGTCGAGATCGTCGACTACGTGGTGCCGAAACTCGGCGTCTACGCCACCCGCACCCGCCTGCCCGACGGTCGCGTGATCCCGGGCGTCGCCAACCTTGGCAACAACCCGACCACGGGCGAGGTCGAGACGCGGCTTGAGACCTGGCTGTTCGACTTCGACGAAGACCTCTACGGCCAGGTCATCGAAACCCAGCTGATCGCCTTCCTGCGCCCCGAACTGAAGTTCGACAGCATCGAGCTGATGATCGACCAGATCCGCTGCGACGAGACCCAGGCCCGCGCGATCGTGGCGCCGACTTTCTAGACCCTCTCCCGGAGGGGAGAGGGAGGGGCCCGCGCCGCAGGCGTGGGAGGGTGAGGGGTGACGGCGCCAACCGTCGCGCCGGCACGCCGTCCTCAGTCCCTAACCCCTCATCCGACCTGCTTCGCAGGCCACCTTCTCCCTCCAGGGAGAAGGGTTATCTGATCCCCGGCACGTGCAGGGCCGCCTCGCGCTCGGCCTTCTGGGCGTAGGCCAGATCCCCGTACTTGGCGTATTCCATCCGGGCGATGGTGCGGCAGTGCACCTCGTCGGGGCCGTCGGCCAGGCGCAGGGTGCGGATGCCGGCATAGAGCTTGGCCAGGCCGTAGTCGGTGGTGACGCCGCCGCCGCCGTGGGCCTGGATGGCGTCGTCGATCACCTTGAGCGCGATACGCGGCGCGGCGACCTTGATCATCGCGATCTCGAGCCGGGCGGCCTTGTTGCCGGCCTTGTCCATCATGTCGGCGGCTTTCAGGCACAGCAGGCGGCACATCTCGATGTCGATGCGGGCCTCGGCGATGCGCTGCTCCCACACCGAGTGCTCGGAGATGTACTTGCCGAAGGCCTTCCGGGTCATCAGGCGCTTGACCATCTTCTCCAGCGCCACTTCCGCCGCGCCGATGGTGCGCATGCAGTGGTGGATGCGGCCAGGACCAAGGCGGCCCTGCGCGATCTCGAAGCCACGGCCCTCGCCCAGGATCAGGCCGTCCTCGACGGGCACGCGCACGTCCTTGAGGATCACCTCGGCATGGCCGTGCGGGGCGTCGTCGTAGCCGAACACCGGCAGCATGCGCACCACCTCGATGCCCGGAGCGTCGAGCGGGACCAGCACCTGGCTCTGCTGCTGGTGAGTGGAGGCGGTCGGATCGGTCTTGCCCATGACGATGGCGACCTTGCAGCGCGGATCGCCCACGCCCGAGGACCACCACTTGCGGCCGTTGATGACGTAGTCGTCGCCGTCGCGCTCGATGCGGGTCTCGATGTTGGTGGCGTCGGAGCTGGCCACCGCCGGCTCGGTCATCAGGAAGGCAGAGCGGATCTGCCCGTTCATCAGCGGCCGCAGCCAGCGCTCCTTCTGCGCCAGCGTGCCATAGCGCATCAGCACTTCCATGTTGCCGGTGTCGGGCGCCGAGCAGTTGAAGACCTCCGACGCGAAGCCGATCTTGCCCAGCTGTTCGGCGATCAGGCTGTATTCGAGGTTGGTCAGCTGCACGCCCTCGAACTGGAACGTGTCGTCGACATGCGTCTGGCCGCTATGGGGCGGCATGAAGAAGTTCCACAACCCTTCGGCCTTGGCCTTCTGCTTCAGCTCCTCCAGCACCTGGACGACCTTCCAGCGCTGGTCGGCGGGAACGTCCATCTCGGCTTCATAGGCAGGGACCGCCGGACGCACGTGCGTCTCGATGAAGCCGTTCACCCGGTCGAGGAATTCCCGCTGGCGGGGAGAGATGTCGAAGTCCATGGCGTTCCCGATCCCTGGTTCAAACACTTGTTTGAAGCATGTGTAGCATCGAGTTGACGGGCGCGGCAAGCGGGCGTTGCGGCCGGTTTGAACGTTCGCGTCGTCTTGCGCCCGGATGCTCGCCAGACGGCTTGCCAGCCGCCCGCTCCTGTCGGAAAACTCGCGCCATGAACCTGACCATCAAGCCCCTCGAAGGCCGCTACGTCCGGCTGGAACCGATCACCCCCGACCTGCGCGACGAGCTGCGCGGCGCCATCGACTGCGATCCCTCCAGCTGGGAGATCATGTCGGTCAACGGCTGCGGCGAAGGCTTCGAGGACTGGTGGGGCGCGCTGCTGGGCGAGAGCGACCGCGGCGAGCGGGTCGGCTTCGCGATCCGCCGCAAGTCGGACGGCAAGATCGTCGGCACGTCGAGCTACCTCAACATCCGCCGCCTGCACAAAGGCCTGGAGATCGGCTCGACCTTCCTGCACCCCGACGCCCGCTCGGGTCCGGTGAACCCCGAATCCAAGCGCCTGCTTCTGGGCCACGCCTTCGACGCCGGCGTCATCCGGGTCGAGTTCATGATCGACGTGCGCAACGCCCGCAGCCAGGCCGCGGTCGAGAAGCTGGGCGCCAGCAAGGAAGGCGTGCTGCGCAGCCACAAGATCACCTGGACCGGCCACGTGCGCGACACGGCCGTGTTCTCGATCACCGATTTCGACTGGCCGGGCGTCAAGCAGCGCCTGGAGTTCCGCCTCAGCGAAGACTTCGTTTAAAGCTCGCGGCGACCGGGAAAACCGGGGTGTCGCGAGCGCCATAGGCGAAAGCGATTGCGACACCCTGCCGCACCTATACCTGAGCAATACATAAAAAACCGCCGTTATCCTTCTCTCGTAAGGATTTCGCCAAGCATTGGCGGTCAAATTACCGGCCATGACGGCCATTGCCTGCCTGCGTATCCTGCTCACCGCCGCGGAGACGGCGGGCGCCAGCGTTCCCCCCGCCCATGTGGAGGCGGCCGCCGACCTCTATCTCAAGCACCGCTGGAAGCACCCGCGCCGCTACGGCGTCGTTGCGCCCCTGGCCTTCGTGCTGGCCGACACCAAGGCCGAAAAGCTCGATCCCGAGGAAATGCAGGCGCTGGCGATCGAGCTGGAGACCTCGCTGTTCCCAGGCCGCAAGAGCGGCCAGGTCTGCCTGATGACCTTCGAGGGCGACGAGAACGCCGTGCTGCAGTTCGCCAGCCTGTCGCAGGGCGAACTGGCGGGCCTGATGGCCGGCCGCGGCTATTCCGGCGCTCCGGGCCACGTGCAGGTGATCACCGCCGAAGAGATTCGCGCCGTCCCCAGCGCCCCGCCGGAAGCCGCGACCGCGCCGCAGGCCAAGCCGGCCGCGACCGCCGCGCCGATCGAAGCGCCGCCCAAGGCCAAGCCGGCGCCCGCCAAGCCCGCCGTCGCCCCGGTCCGCCCGGTCGCCGCCGCACAACCGCCCAAGCCGGCCGCGCCGCTGACCACCGGCTGGCGCGCGATCTATCACCTGCCCACCGAAAGCGTCGTCGGCGCGGTGCTGGGCCACAAGGCCGACCTGGCAGCCCCGCGCCCGGAAGAGGACGGCGAGTTGCTGGCCCGCGACCTCACCGGCCTCAACGACGCCCAGTTCGGCTTCCCGACGGTCAAGACCGGCGAAGGCGCCCTGTTCCTGCCGCTCAGCTTCTGGAACCTGACGACGCCGGCCTCGCAGGAGGCCTACAAGCGCCGCCTGTCGCGCTATCCGCTGGACCTGCAGCCGCGCCTGGGGGCCACCGTCTACGACACCCCGCGCGAGCCCTCGATGGGCCTGCTACAGCAGATCCGCGCCTTCCTGCACGGCTCGTTCGCCTATATCGACCTCTGCATCTCCGACCCGAACTTCCCGGTGAACACCCTGCCTGGCGACATCGCCTCCAGCATCACCTTGGAGCTCCGCGACGAGCCCGACGCCGAGCGGATCAAGGCCATCGCCCTCTTCGCCTCGCGCCAGTCGGTCTATCGCGCCAAGGGCGTGCATCAAGGCGTGCTGGGCGTACGCAACGCCAAGGAACTGGACGCCTGCCGCGCCGCGGGCCTCGGCTACGTCACCGGCCTGGCCGTCAGCGCCCTGCTCGACAAGCCGCCGGCCCTGGGCGCCAATCCGGCCGACGCCCTGCCTCTCCAAGCCGCCTGACAGGCTCGAAAACCAGCGTTCGCGACGCTGGGTCGCAGCCGACCCATAACGCGTGGTAACCACCATCGCGCAACCTGAGCGGCATGACCGCCATCGCCTGCCTGAAAGTCTTCGTCGGCGAAGACCCCGTCGAGACCGAGCGTAACTCCGCCCTGATCGCCAAGGTCGCCGGCGACTATCTGAAGCGCGCGTGGCTGGCCCCGCGCCGTCACGGCCTGGTCGCGCCGTTCTCGTTCGTGCTGGCCGACCCCCGCGCCACCCGCCTGGATGCGCGCGAGCTTCAGGCCCTGGCCCGGGCGCTGCAACACAAGCTGTTCGGCGACGACGACGACGGCGAGATCGTCATGCTGATGTTCGAGGGCGACCAGCACGAGGTCATGCGCTTCGCTGGCCTGCCGCCTCGCCAGCTGTCCCTGCTGCTGGCCGGCGAGGAGGACGCCTCGCTGGCCGGGCGCGTCTGCCGCATCACCCCGCGCGACGTGCGCTCGGTCATGCCCTTCGGCGGACCGATCACCGGCGTGCCGACCATGGAGGCGCTGGCGCGCCTGTGCCCGCGCCCGCCGCCGGCCCGCGTGGCCTGGCGCGGCGTCTATCATGTCGGCCGCGAACTGTTCGTCGGCAATGTCGGGGTCTGGCGCGAGGCGGGCCTCGCCGGTCGCCCCTACGAGATCTATGTCGACGGCCAGCGCCAGCAGCACGACCTGGCGATCCTCAAGGCGGCCATCGCCGCCATCGGCCCCAACTCCGGGATCACCTACCTGCCGATCGGCTTCTCCGCGGCGCTCAAGCCCTCGCTGCGCGCCGAGCTCGAGGCCTGCCTGCGCACCCTGCCCCGCGACCTGCGCGGCCGGCTGGCGGCGGGCGTCTACGGCGTGCCGCGCGCACCCTCGTTCGTGGCGCTGGGACAGCTGAAGGCGTTCCTTGATCCCTATTTCAGCCGCGTGGACCTGCGCATCAGCGATCCGGCCTTCAAGGTCGACGACCTGGCGCCGGGCCTGGCCGCCAGCGTCACCTTCACCCCCGAGGGCGAGGTCGAGGCCAGCCGCGTCGCCGCCATCGGCCGCTTCCTGAAGGACGCCCCGGCCTATCGCCGCCGCCAGGTCTGGCAGGGCGTCAGCGACCTGCGCAGCCCGCGTGAACTGCTCGCCGCCCTCGACCAGGGCGCCCCATTCGTCAGCGGTCCGCTGGTCACCGACCTGCTGGAGGCGCCGGTCAACGTCACGCCTTACGCCAAGGGCCAGCTGCCGCTCTACGGCTGGACGGCGGCCGACGCGGCCTGAGGGCTATTCCTCCCAGGTCAGCACCACGCTGTCGGCCGAGCGCTCGTGCGGGCCGTGATAGACCGCCTCGATATTGTTGCCGTCGGGGTCCAGCAGGAACGCGGCATAGTAGCCGGGATGGTATTCCCGCTCGCCCGGGCCGCCGTTGTCGCGGCCGCCGGCGGCCAGACCCGCTTCGTGGAAGCGCTGCACCGCCTCGCGATCCCTGGCCTGGAAGGCCAGGTGGATGTGCGTCGCGGGCTCTCCGACGTCGACCCACATCTCGTCGGCGTAGAAATACGCCCCGCCGTCCACGACGGGCACGCCGATCACCTCGAGCACGGCGGTGTAGAACCGCTTCATGGCCGCGAGGTCCTGGGTGCGCAGCTGGATATGGTCGATCATGCGACCGCGGTGCATCTGCATGGGTGTCTCCTGTAGCCGAACGGAAAACGCCCCGGCGGAACGCCGGTTCGGCTCCGCTTGGCTACAGGAGGCCGCGCCGCGGCCTGTCAGCAGGACGCCTCAGCGCCGCCCGAACAGCTTCTCGATGTCCGACAGCTTCAGTTCCACATAGGTCGGGCGGCCGTGGTTGCACTGGCCCGAGTGAGGAGTGGCCTCCATCTCGCGCAGCAGGGCGTTCATCTCGGCGGCGGCCAGGCGGCGGCCGGCGCGGACGCTGCCGTGACAGGCCATGGTCGAGCAGACCTCCTCCAGCCGCTCCTTCAGCGCCAGGGCCTGGCCGTTTTCGGCCAGGTCGTCGGCGATGTCGCGCACCAGGCCCGCAGCGTCGGTCTTGCCCAGCAAGGCCGGCGTCTCGCGCACCAGCACCGCGCCGGGGCCGAAGCCTTCCAGCACCAGGCCCAGGGCCGACAATTCCTCGGCGCGGGCCACCACCCGCTCGGCCTCCGCCGGATCCAGCTCGACCACCTCGGGCAGCAGCAGGGCCTGGCGGGCGACGCCGCCGGCCTCCATCTCGTGCTTCATGCGCTCGTAGACGAGGCGCTCGTGGGCGGCGTGCTGGTCGACGATCACCACCCCGTCGCGGGTCTGCGAGACGATATAGGTCTCGTGCACCTGCGCCCGGGCCGCGCCCAGCGGGAAATCGATCGGGTCGAACGGTTGGGCCGGCGCCTGGTCGGGGCCGGGATAGGCGATCGACGGCGGCGCGTCGTAGCCGCCATAGGCCGCCTCGCGCACGGCCTCGGCGACACCCAGGCCGCCGAGCGTCTGGTAGGCCTCTTCCGGCCGCGCCTCGTGGCGGGCCGAGACGTCCGACAGGCCCGGCAGGTCCATTGCCTGCATGGATAGGGGCCGCTGGGTCGGCGGCGTCCAGCCGCCCTCGCGCCAGGCCGAGAAGCCGGCCGGGGAAGGGCCCGGCTGGTATCCCGGGAACACGCTCTGCGGCCGGATGCTGTCCAGCGCCTGGGCCGCCGTGGTGGTCGAGGCGCGGTGCCCGGCCCCGGCCAGGGCGTGGCGCAGGGCGCCGACGATCAGGCCCCGCACCAGCGACGGGTCGCGGAAGCGCACCTCGGCCTTGGCCGGGTGCACGTTGATGTCGACCTCGGTCGGGTCCAGCGTGACATAGAGCGCGGCGCTGGGGTGGCGGTCACGGGCCAGGAAGTCGGCATAGGCCGCCCGCAGCGCGCCTTGCAGCAGGCGGTCGCGCACCGGCCGGTCGTTGACGAACAGGTACTGGTGGGCGGCGTTGCCGCGGTTGTAGGTCGGAAGCCCCGCGAAGCCCGCCAGCCGCACGCCGTCGCGCACCTGGTCGATCTCCAGGGCGTTGTCCTGGAAGTCGCGGCCCAGCACGGCGGCCAGGCGCGCCAGGCGCCCTTGCGGCCCCGGATGCTCGGGCGGCAGGCGCAGGATGCGGCGGCCGTCGATGTCGAGCGAGAAGCCCACCGACTCGTGGGCCATGGCCTGGCGCTTCAGCTCCTCGGTGATCGCCAGGGCCTCGGCGCGCTCGGACTTCATGAACTTCAGGCGCGCTGGCGTGGCGTAGAACAGGTCGCGCACCTCGATCCGCGTGCCGTGGTCGCCGGCGAAGGCGGCCGGGGCGACCTCGTCGACGCGGCCGCCCTCCACCAGGATCGACCAGGCCTCGCGCTGGCCCTTGGCGCGCGAGCTGATCTGCAACCGCGCCACCGAGCCGATCGACGGCAGGGCCTCGCCGCGGAAGCCCATGGTGTGGATGCGCAGCAGGTCCCACAGGCCCTCGTCGTCGGGCGCCAGCTTGGAGGTGGCGTGGCGCTCGATGGCCACCGGCAGCTCCTCGGCGCTCATGCCGCAGCCGTCGTCGGCGACCATGATGCGGGTCAGGCCGCCGCCATGGGCCTCGACCTCGATGCGGGTGGCCCCGGCGTCGATGGCGTTGTCGACCAGCTCCTTGATGGCGCTGGCGGGCCGTTCGACCACTTCGCCGGCGGCGATGCGGTTGACGGTCTCGGGCGGCAGGCGGCGGATCGGCATGGAAATTCGGACTTTCAGCGCAGCCGGGCAGCGCGGGCGAGCCCTGCATTGCGGCGACTTAATTTGACCGCCCCGGTTGAGAACGGTTCAGCTTGCGGCGGCCCGTCATCCTAGAACGATTCCAGACCCGCCGAGGACGAGAGATAGTGATCCGCCGCACAGCCGCAGCTCCCGCCGTCGCGGGTTTTCTCCTTGCCCTCTGCGCCGGCCCCGCTCTCGCCCAGCAGGCGGTCGACGCCTCCGGGCCGATCGACCTGCAGCGCGTCGACCCCAACGAGAACCTGGTCGAGGAACTGGTGGTCAACGCCCGCCTTCCCGGTCCGGCCTGGTGGAAGGTCAGCGACGAGGACACCACCGTCTACGTGCTGGGCGCGCCAGCCATGGTTCCCACCGACACCAGGGCCGAGGAGTCGGTGCTGCGCCGCCGGCTCGACGGGGCCAACGTGCTGATCATGGGCCAGGAAGCCGACGTCAGCGTCGTCCGGCTGATCGCCCTGGCGGTGGGCGGCCGCAAGCTGTTCGTGTCCGAACAGCCGATGCGCCAGACCCTGTCGCCCGAGCTGCGCGAACGGCTGGAGGCCCGGCTGAAGGTCATGAAGCAGAAGCCGGACTCCATGGACGACACCAAACCCGCCTTCGCCGGCTTCATGGTCGCCAACAGCCAGGACGGCAACGTGTCGATCAGCGTGGGCGGCGTCACCGACCGCATCCGCGACATCGCCAGGAGCCGCGACCTGGCCAAGCGCCCCCGCATCCAGAACCTGCCCGGCTACAGCCTGGCCGACGCCATCAAGGCGCTGGCGAGCGCGCCTCAGCCGCTGCAGCAGCTCTGCCTCGACGCGGGCCTGCGCCAGGCCGAAAGCGGCCAGGGCGGGATCAAGGACACCGCCAGGCGCTGGTCGGAAGGCCAGGTGCGCGACGTGGTCGCGGCCGATCGCGGCTTCCAGCGCTGCCTGGACTCCACGCCCTCCATCGCCCGCGAGCTGCGCGAGGGCCGCGACGATGCGGTCAAAGCGATCGAAGTCGCCCTGAAAAAGCCGGGAAAATCCGTCGCCGTTATCGAACTGCGTTCGCTGCTGGCGCAGGACGGCGTCCTCGACCAGTTGCGGGCCAAGGGTTTCAAAGTCACGACGCCCGACGAATGACGCCACGTCGCCAGGGGGAAGACATCTTGCGTAGACACCTGGCGGCCATGGCCGCGCTGACGGTTCTGGCCGCCGCTCCGATAGCCCATGCCCAGACCGCGCCTGCGGCCATCGACGATCCCGAGGCCAACGTGGTCGAGGCGCTGGTGGTCAACGCCAAGCTGCCCGGACCGGCCTGGTGGAAGGTCAGCGACAGCGACACCACGGTCTACATCCTGGGCGTTCCCGGCGCGATGCCCAAGGGCATGGCCTGGGACACCTCGGTGCTGGACCGGCGGCTGGACGGCGCCTTCGCCCTGATCACCCCGCCCGTCGCCCGGGCCGGGATCACCGACCTGCCCGCTCTGCTGTCGATGCGCAGCAAGCTCAAGGCCGAGCGGCCTCTCGACCAGGTCGCGCCCGACCTCGCGCCGCGCCTGGCCAGGGCCTGGGCGGCGACGGGCCAGAAGGGCGACGGCTGGAAGGACTGGAAGCCGCTGGGCGCGGGCCTGCTGCTGGCGGGGAACGCCCAGAAGGGCGCCCGCCTGACTGGCGACGAACCCGAGCGGACGATCGAGAAGCTGGCCCGCAAGCACAAGGTCAAGGCGCGTCCGGCCGCCGTCTACAAGGCCATGCCGATGATCAAGACACTGGTGAAGCAGCATTCCGAGGAAGCCGGCCTCATCTGCCTGGAGGGCGTGCTCGACGAGGTCGAGGCCGGACCCGAACCGGTGCGCCAGGCCGCGCGCGCCTGGGCGAACGGCGAAGTCCGCGCCGCCGTCCACGCCCCGCGCCAGGGCCAGCGCTGCGTCATGGCCCTGCCCGGCATGCCCGAGGAGTTCCGGCGGATGTCGGCCGCCCAGGTCGAGGCGGTGACCGTGGCCATGAAGACCCCCGGCAAGGCGGTGGCGGTGTTCTCGCTGCGCGGCCTGGTGGCCGAGGACGGGGTGCTGCAGAAACTGCGCGAGCGCGGCTTCAAGGTGACCACGCCCGACAGCGCCAACTGACCGCCGCCTCTAGCCGCCCTTGCGCCTCAGGCGTGGCGTGATCGTCGCCGTCATCAGCCGGCCTTCGCGGATCAGGGTGAAGGGCGTGGCCACGTCGATGCCGGCATGGTCGAGCGCCCGCAGCAGGTCGTCGAGGCCGGTCAATGGCCGCTCGCCGGCCCTGACCAGCAGGTCGCCGGCCCGCACCCCGGCCCTGGCGGCGGGCCCGCCGGGATCGACCTGGGCGACGAACACCGCGTAACCCTGGGTGACGCCGGTCGAGCGGGCCAGCAGCGGCGGCAGCGGCGCCTGCTGGGCGACGACCCCGATCGATGCCCGCCGCACCTGGCCGTGGGCCAGAAGCTCGCCGATCACGAAGCGGGCGGTGTTGGCGGCCACGGCGAAGCACAGGCCCGGATAGCCGGCGATGACGGCGGTGGCCACGCCCACCACCTCGCCGTTGGAGGCCACCAGCGGCCCGCCGCTGTTGCCGGGATTGAGGGCTGCGTCGGTCTGGATCAGGTCCTCGATCAGCCGGCCGCGCTCACCACGGAGGGACCGGCCGAGCGCCGAGACCACGCCGGTGGTCACCGTGGCCTCGAAGCCCAGCGGCGCGCCGATGGCGATGACCAGCTGCCCGCGCCGCAGGGCCTTGGAGTTTCCCAGCCGCACGACGGGCAGGTCGACGGCCTGGTCGATCTTCAGCAAGGCCAGATCGGTGTCGGGATCATCGCCCACGCAGCGGGCCGTCAGGCTGCGCCCCTCGGCGGTGACCGCGACGAAGCGGCGCGCGCCCTGCACCACATGGCTGTTGGTCAGGACGATCCCGCCCTCGGCCACGACGAAGCCCGAGCCGACGCCCTGAACATTGGCGTCGTCCAGCATAGGGTGGATGCGCAGGACGCTGGGCCCCACCGTCTCGACGGCGCGCACCACGGCGTTGGAATAGGCGTCCAGCAGGTCGCCCTCGTCGACGCGGGGCGGCGCGGGCGGCGGGCCGCTTCCTGCGTCGAACACGAACTGGGCCTCGGCCGGCCAGGCCAGGATCTCGCGCGCCCGCATCGGACGCGGGCGCCGGGCCCTCGCGAACAGCTCGTACTTGCGCGCCTTCATCCCCCGCCCCCCGACGGCAACCGGCGGCGACCGCCGGGGGAGAAGGTTAACGACGGCGACGCGCGCCGATCAAGCCCGGCTCAGCGCGGGGCTTGAGCAATAGCCGACGGCGCGACGCTGGCCACCGGGATCACGAAGCCCGCAGGCCGCGGCGGCGGCGAGGGCGGCGCGATCGCCGGCGAGGCCAGGCCTGCGCCCGCCGCGTCGTTGACGCACTGGGCGGTGTCGATCATCGCGTGCTGGCCCAGGCAGAAGACGTCCTCGTAGTGCGGACCGGCCACGGCCAGGCACTGATAGAGGTTCAGCTTGGCGATCTTCATGCAGAAGCTGGCCTTCTTCTCGCTCAGCACCGGCGCCAGGCGGGCCACGTCGGCGTCGCCCGCCGCGTCCAGCACGGCCAGGGCCGCCAAGGCCGCCGACCGCACCGTCACCGGCGTGAACACCCGGCCGCCCTCGGCGAAGCCGCCGGCGCCGCCGGTCGCGGCCAGGATCAGGCGCCCGGCGTCTTCCTGGCCCGGCGCGAACGCCGTCGCCGACAGCTGCTTGACCCGCGCCAGGCGCCCGGCGGTGTCGGCCACCGCGCCCTTCGACCAGGTCTGGTGCTGGATGTCGTAGGCCGATTGCTTGACCGCCCTGCCGGCCACGGCCAGCGGCGCGCCGCGCCCTTGCAGGGCCATCTGCGCCCGGGCGGCGGCAAGACCCACGCCCTCGATCTCGACCACGCTGTCGGGCGAGGCCAGCAGGCGCTCGACCAGCGCCTCGCGCGAGGTCTGGCGGGCCGCGTCACGCACGCCGTCGATGAAGGCCGGCTCCTGCAGCGCCGCGATGGCGCCGTAGGCGATCATGCCGGTCTCCAGTTGCTCGGCCTTGTAGGCCGAACCGGCGACAAGGGCCCGGGCCACGCCCTCGCCATTGGTGAACACGGCCGGCGAGATCGATCCCGCGCCCCGCGTATAGGTCTCGAAGGCGCTGGCCGCGGCCACGACCTCCTGCGCCAGGCTGACGCCCGGCGCTTCACGCTCCTGGCGAGCGCTCGCCAGTCCGCCCATGGCCAGGACGGCCATCGCCGCGCCCGCCACCATCCAATGCTTGTTCCACGCCATGCCCGAAAGCCTCCCGACTGCGGGCGTATTGGGCGGCGAACGCGGTTGCCGAGATCATAATCGCTATGGCGAATCGGCCATTAACTTTCGTGTATTCGATCAGTTTTCGCGCGCAAAATGTCGCACCTTGAATAGCGAAGCTCACTTAAGTCTGAGACACGACAAATCTTCCCGATGATATGTCGACATCACAACTCTTGCGAAGACGCCCTGCACACACCCAAGAGGCGAACTGGACAATAACCGCCACGCCCGCAAGAAACGGGCGGACAGCGAAAGACGCCCAACGCATAGTGTCACCATGCCGACTCTCGCCCCTGCCTGCCTGATCCTCGACCGCGCGCCCAGCCCGATCGGCGAGCTGCTGCTGGCCAGCGACGCCGAGGGCCGGCTGCGGGCGGTGGACTTCCACGACTACGAGCCGCGGATGCTGCGCCTGCTGCGGCTGCACTACGGCGAGACGACGCTGGAGGCCGGCGCCGCGCCGGCGGCGACCCGCGCGGCCCTGGCGGCCTATTTCGCGGGCGACCTCGCCGCACTCGCGACGATCGCCTGGACGACCGGCGGCACGGCCTTTCAACAAGCGGTGTGGCGCGCCCTGGGCGAGGTCGCGCCGGGAACCACCCTGACCTACGCCGCGCTGGCCGCGCGCATCGGCAAGCCGGCGGCGGTGCGCGCCGTCGGGGCGGCCAACGGCGCAAACCCGCTCAGCATCGTCGTGCCGTGCCACCGCCTGGTCGGAGCGGACGGCGCCTTCACCGGCTACGGCGGGGGAGTCGAGCGCAAGGCCTGGCTGCTAGCTCACGAGGGGGCGCGGCCGCGCGGCTGAGCCTCCGGCGATCTCGCCGCGGGCCAGGGCGTTCATCAGCGCCTCGCCGTCGAACGTAGCCCACAGGGTGCCGATCTTGGCGATGTCGGCGGGCGTGACCTTGCCGCCCTCGCCCGTGCCGTTGACCATGCCGGCCATCGGCGCGCCGAACTGGCGAGCCAGCACGGCCCCGTCGGCCGAGACCAGCAGATTGCACGGCAGGCCCGGACGGGCCGGACCGTTGGGCGTCTCCCGCACGCTCAGCGCCTGGAACAGCCCCTTGGAGTCGGCGCCGCGATCGATCACCGGCGCGAAGACGCCGGCCTTGTGCTTCTTGAGCAGATAGCCCGCCTCGGCGGCCGTGATCGGCTCGCGGGGCGAGGTCAGGATCGGCAGGATGCGGAAGCTCTTGCCGCCGAACTTCTCCTGCAGCTTGGCCAGATCGCCCAGTTCATGCAGGCAGGGCGCGCACCACGGCGCCCACAGCGAAATCAGGGTCAGGCCCGGTTGCAGCTTCAGCGGCGCGACGCCCTCGCGACGCTCGACGTTCACCACCGGGACCGTCAGCCCCGCCGGCGGCTCGCGGAACGCTCTCGCCATGCGGTTGCCGCGCAGGGCCGGCGTGTCGAGCACCTTGGCCGGCTCGCCCAGAACCGGAACCCTCGTCTGCGCGCCGGCCGCTCCCGCCGCCAGACCCGTCATCGCCGCCGCGCCGGCCATCGCCCCGCGCCTCGTCCACGTCGCCATCCCGCTCTCCGTTGCTGGAAACCCCGCAACGCAATCTCAAGTGGAACGGCGGCGCTTTTGCGGCGAAGCTTCAGACCAGCATGCTGCCGCCGATGCGGTGCAGCGGCAGGCTGCCTTCGTTGAAGAACGGCAGGGCCAGGGTGATCCCCATCAGGATGTCGAGCACGACGCTGCCGTAGTTGAAGCGCCCGCCGGCCTTCTGCAGCATCATCGAGACCAGCCGCCCGAAGGCAGCGCCGAACCAGGCGACGGCCAGCACCAGGGCCATGGCCGCGCCGGCGCTGGACTGCCAGCCCAGGAACAGGGCCGCCGCCCCGTGCGAGGCGATCAGCAGGCCGCCGAACGCGCGCCCTTCGGTCAGGGCGGCGTTGCGCCCGCCTTCCTGCTCGCTCTTCAGGCCCGCCAGGCCCAGCATCGAGTCCGGCCGCGCCAGCACCAGCCCGCCCAGCACGCCGCCGATGACGCAGGCGATCACGGCCAGGACCAGCGACAGGGCGTAGCTCGACATTCGGAACTCCTAGGCGGGGGCGTGGCAGACGGCCTCGACGTTGAACCCGTCCGGGTCCAGCACGAAGGCGCCATAGTAGTGTTCGTGGTAATGAGGGCGAAGTCCGGGCGGGCCGTTGTCGCGACCGCCGGCCGCCATCGCCGCCGCGTAGAACGCGTCGACCTGCGCCCGGCTGCCGGCCGCGAAGCATACGTGCAGCTTGCCGCTGGTGCCGCCCCCGCCCGAGATCCAGAACTGCGGCCGCTGGGCGCCGTAACCCACGACATCGATCCCGCCGGTATATTCCTTGGGCACGGCGTACAGGCGCGAAACGCCCAGCGGCGCCAGGGCCGCGTCGTAAAAAGCCGCCGATCGCTCGAAATCGGCGACGTCGAACCCCATGTGGTCGAACATCGAGAACTCCTCCCTTTCCCGCCCGCCGTTCACCTTGCCAATTCACCGTGCCAATTCACCGTGATCGCAAAAACTTCGCGGCCGCCGTCCTTGACTCCCCAGGGGGCGGCGCCTAACTCGTGACCGGCGTTGGCACTCGATGGGAGCGACTGCTAACAGCGACGCTCCCTCGGCCTACGAAAGCCTTTTACAGAAACCGTTCCGACGGAGAAGACACATGAAGTTTCGTCCCCTGGGCGACCGCGTCCTCGTGAAGCGCGTCGAAGAAGAAACCAAGACCAAGGGCGGGATCATCATCCCCGACACCGCCAAGGAAAAGCCCCAGGAAGGTGAAGTCGTCGCCGTGGGCCCCGGCGCCCGCAACGACAAGGGCGACATCGTCGCTCTCGACCTGAAGGCCGGCGATCGCATCCTGTTCGGCAAGTGGTCGGGCACCGAAGTGAAGGTCGACGGTCAGGACCTCCTGATCATGAAGGAAAGCGACGTCCTGGGCGTGGTCGAAGCCTAATCGGCTTCCCGTCTCCGGACACTTTCCTCTCCACGAAATTCCTAGATTAGAAAGGCGCCCAACATGGCCGCTAAAGACGTTTATTTCGGCTCTGACGCGCGCGACAAGATGCTGCGCGGCGTCAACGTGCTCGCCAACGCCGTGAAGGTGACCCTCGGTCCGAAGGGCCGCAACGTCGTCATCGAAAAGTCGTTCGGCGCCCCGCGCACCACCAAGGACGGCGTCTCGGTCGCCAAGGAAATCGAACTGTCCGACAAGTTCGAGAACCTCGGCGCACAGATGATCCGCGAAGTGGCTTCGAAGACCAACGACAAGGCTGGCGACGGCACCACCACCGCCACCGTCCTGGCTCAAGCCATCGTCCAGGAAGGCCTCAAGTCGGTCGCCGCCGGCATGAACCCGATGGACCTGAAGCGCGGCATCGACAAGGCCGTCCTGATCGCCGTCGAGGACATCAAGACCTCGTCGAAGAAGGTCACGACCAACGCTGAAATCGCTCAGGTCGGCACCATCTCGGCCAACGGCGACAAGGAAGTCGGCGAGATGATCGCCAAGGCGATGGACAAGGTCGGCAACGAAGGCGTCATCACCGTCGAAGAAGCCAAGACCGCCGAAACCGAACTCGACGTCGTCGAAGGCATGCAGTTCGACCGCGGCTACCTGTCGCCGTACTTCATCACCAACGCCGACAAGATGGAAGTTCAGCTCGAAGAGCCGCTCATCCTCCTGTTCGAAAAGAAGCTCTCGTCGCTGCAGCCGCTGCTGCCGGTGCTGGAAGCCGTCGTCCAGTCGGGCCGCCCGCTGGTCATCATCGCTGAAGACGTCGAAGGCGAGGCCCTGGCCACGCTGGTCGTCAACAAGCTGCGTGGCGGCCTGCGCGTCGCCGCCGTCAAGGCTCCGGGCTTCGGCGACCGCCGCAAGGCCATGCTGGAAGACATCGCCATCCTGACCGGCGCTCAAGTCGTCAGCGAAGACCTCGGCATCAAGCTCGAGAACGTCTCGCTCGACATGCTGGGCCGCGCCAAGAAGATCCAGATCACCAAGGACGACACCACCATCGTGGACGGCGTCGGTGAGAAGGAATCGATCGAAGCCCGCATCTCGCAGATCAAGCGCCAGATCGAAGACACCACGTCGGACTACGACAAGGAAAAGCTGCAAGAGCGTCTGGCCAAGCTGGCCGGCGGCGTCGCGGTCATCCGCGTCGGCGGCTCGACCGAAGTCGAAGTGAAGGAAAAGAAGGACCGCGTTGACGACGCCCTGAACGCGACCCGCGCGGCCGCCGACGAAGGCATCGTCCCGGGTGGCGGCACCGCCCTGCTGAAGGCCTCCAAGGCCCTGGCCGGCGTGGTCGGCGAAAACGACGACCAGACCGCCGGTATCGCCATCGTCCGTCGCGCCCTGCAGGCTCCGATCCGTCAGATCGCCGAGAACGCCGGCGTCGAAGGCTCGATCGTGGTCGGCAAGATCCTGGAAAACGACAGCAGCTCGTTCGGCTTCAACGCCCAGAGCGAACAGTATGTCGACCTGGTCGTCGACGGCGTCATCGACCCGGCCAAGGTCGTCCGCACCGCTCTGCAGAACGCCGCTTCGGTGGCTGGCCTGCTGATCACCACGGAAGCCGCGATCGTCGAAGCCCCCAAGAAGGGCGGCGGCGCCGCTGCTCCGGGCGGCATGCCGGGCGGCATGGGCGACATGGATTTCTAAGAAATCCGGTTACCTGAACCAACAAGAGAAGGGCGGGGCCGCCAGGCTCCGCCCTTTTTCTTTGCGCGCTTCACCGCTACATCGGGCCCATGTTCCGCCAACGCCCCGACGCCGACATGATCCCCCAGGGCTGGGTGATCGCCGTGATGGTCGAGGTTCCCGGCGAGCGCACGCCCGTCCCGCACTACTTCGCCGTCGGCAAGGCCGACCGGGCCCTGGCCGAGTGGGCGGCGACGGACCTGGCCCAGCAGGCCGGAACCATCGCCTCCAGCCCCGTCGACGGCCGCGAGCCGGTCGACGCCATGCGCCAGATCCTGGCCTACCGCATGCGCGAACTCGGCCTGAAAACCGGCGAGGCCCGGGCGCTGGGCGACAAGTACCCAAGGCGGTGGCTGTTCTAGGGGCGCAGGGCGCTTTTCTCTCTCCGTAAAATCCCCGCGAAAGCGGGGACCCAGGTGTTTTATCGTCGAGCACCGCGCATTTCAGAAAAAGCCTAGGTCCCCGCTTTCGCGGGGATTTTGCGGAAGAAGAAAAGGCAGGCCCGTCCTTGCCCACCTTACGCAATCTTCTGCGAGGCGTTCGCATTGCCGCGCGCCGCCTCAGGGCCTAAAGCCTGAGCACAAGACGACTTAGGGCCGCCCCGCCATGATGCTGCAGATTCCCGACGTGCTGAGCCCCGACGAAGTCGCCCACTGCCGGGCGGTCATCGACGCCGCGCCATGGGTCGACGGCAACGCCACCTCGGGCTTCCAGGCGGCCATGGCCAAGAACAACCAGCAGCTGCCGCAGGACGGGCCGGCCGCCCGCGAGGTCGGGGCGATCATCGTCCAGGCCCTGCAGGCCAATCCGCTGTTCGTGTCGGCCGCCCTGCCCCACACCATCCTGCCGCCGCTGTTCAATCGCTATGGCGAGGGCATGGGCTTCGGCGATCACGTCGACAACTCGATCCGCCGAAACCCCGCCACGGGCGCCCAGATCCGCACCGACCTTTCGGCCACCCTGTTCCTGAGCGATCCCGACGACTACGACGGCGGCGAGCTGGTGGTCGACGACACCTATGGCAGCCATCTCGTGAAACTGCCGGCCGGTTCGCTGATCCTCTATCCGGCCTCCAGCCTGCACCACGTGACCCCGGTCACGCGCGGAACCCGCACCGCCAGCTTCTTCTGGATCCAGAGCCTGGTGCGCGACGACGCCAAGCGGGCCCTGATGCTGGACATGGACGTCTCTATCCAGCGACTGGCCGGCCAAGTCGGCCAGGCCGACCCGTCGGTGCTGTCGCTGACCGGGACCTACCACAACCTGCTGCGGATGTGGGCCGAGGTGTAGCGACCCTCCCCCCGTGGGGGAGGTGGCGCAAAGCGCCGGAGGGGGGGGCGTTTTCAGCTTCCGCCGCGCGCGGCCGTCCGCGGAACCACGCCCCCCACCGATCGCTACGCGATCGCCTCCCCCACAGGGGGAGGTTCCTCGCACTCTACCCCGCCCGCTTCAGCAGAGCCTCGGGCATCGGCGCCGGGCAGTGCTGGCGCAGGAAGTCGCCGTGGCTGGGCAGGGTGCCCACCAGTTCGCTGAGCATCGGGGCCGACTTGTCGAGCAGGCCCTTCACCACCCCGGCCGGCAGGGTGTCGACCAGCTGCTGGTAGCGCTTGGGCCGGATGCCCATGCCCTCCATCACCGACTGCCAGCTGGGGGCGCGGAACATGTCGTCGACCCCGTCGCGCAGCACGCCGCTGGCCTTGAACAGCTCGATCCGCTCGCGCAGGCTCTCGGGCGGCGTCACCTGCTGGTAGGCGCGCCAGAACGGCGTGTCGTCGCGCTTGGTCGTGAAATAGTGCAGCACGATGAAGTCGCGGATCTCCTCGTAGTCGACCTGCATGCGCCTGTTGTACTCGGCCGCCAGGGTGGCGTCGCAATCCCGGTCGGGGAAGAACCGCAGCAGGTAGTCGACGCCGCGATAGATCAGGTGCAGGGCCGTCGACTCCAGCGGCTCGATAAAGCCGCCGGCCAGGCCGATGGCCACGCAGTTCTTGTTGAACAGCTGCTTGCGCATGCCGGTCTTGAACGGCACCAGCCAGGGATCGCGCACCGCCTCGCCCTCGACCTGGCTCATCAGCGTGGCCAGGGCCTCGTCGTCGCTGCAATACTGGCTGCAATAGACATAGCCGTTGCCGGCCCGGTGCTGCAGCGGGATGCGCCAGCGCCAGCCGGCGTCCTGGGCCTGGGCCAGGGTGTAGGGGTGCGGGTCCTGGATGTTGGCGGTCTGCACCGCGATGGCCCGGTCGTTCAGCAGCACGTCCGACCAGTCGAGGAACTCCGTGCCCAGGGTCTTGCCGTTCAGCAGCGAGCGGAAGCCCGAGCAGTCGATAAAGAGGTCGCCGGACGCCTCGCGGCCGTCCTGCAGGATCACCTTCTCGATGAAGCCGTCGGGACGGGTGGCCACGTCCTTGACGATTCCCTCGGTGCGCTTGACGCCCCGGGCCTCCGCGAACTTGCGCAGGAACTTGGCCAGCAGGGCCGCGTCGATGTGCACGGCGTAGTTGGCGTTGGCCAGCATGGTGCGCGGCGCCATGGCCGGCGACATGAATTTCCAGCGGTCCGCCATCACCGAGGCCGGGGCGAAGTCCTGGAGGCTGGACGGATGCCCCTCGGCCTTGCCGCGCAGCCAGACCTGGTAGAACTCGTGCACGTCGACGAGCCCCCCGATCAGGCCGAACGGATGGTAGTAGACCTCGTCCTTCTGGCGCCAGTTCTCGAACCGGATGGCCAGCTTGAAGGCGGCTTGCGTCTCCTGCATGAACTCCTTCTCGTCGATCCCCAGACCGCGGATCAGTTGAAGGAACGGCGGGATGGTGCTTTCGCCCACGCCGATGATGCCGATCTGCTCGGACTCGATCAGCTCGATCTCGCAGGGGCTGTCCTTGAGATAGTGGCTGAGCATCGCCGCGGTGATCCAGCCGGCCGAGCCGCCGCCCACGATCACGATCTTCCGCAGATTGTTGGCCATCGGCCGTCTCCCGTAAGCTTTGTCTTTTATCGTTCTTGTCTATTCGGCCGCCGCCGGCGCCTGGCCGACATAGCGGCGCAGAAAGTCTCCGTGGGTCGGGGCCTGCGCCACCGCCCGGGCCACGCCGGCTCGCATCTGGTTGAGACTGGCGGCCAGGGCCGCGCCGTCGATCCCGTCCAGCGCCGGGTCCCAGCCGCCCGGCAGGATGTCGAAGCCCGCGAATATCGCCAGCCAGCTGGGCGGCTGGAACATCTCCCAGCGATAGCGGGCGATGTGGCCGCGCGAGCGGAACAGCTCGACCTTGCGGGCCAGGGTCTCTGGGATGTCGGCGTCGCGGGTGGCGCGCCAGAACGGCGTGTCGCCCCGCTGGGCGGCCTTGTAGTGCAGCACCACGAAGTCGCGCACCCGCTCCATCTCGCGGCGGGACCAGTCGTTGAACTCGTCGACCACGGCCGGGTCGAAGCCGCGGTCGGGGAACAGGGCCTTGAGCTTCTCGATGCCCGTCTCGATCAGCGCGATCGAGGTGCTCTCCAGCGGCTCGAGGAAGCCCGACGCCAGGCCCAGCGCCACGACGTTGCGGTTCCAGACCTGCTTGCGGCGGCCGGGCGTGAAACGGATCAGGCGCGGCTCGTGCAACAGCCGGTCGGGCACGGCGGCGACCAGCTCGGCGCGCGCGGCCTCGTCGTCGATGTGCCGGCTCGAATAGACATAGCCGTTGCCGTAGCGGTGCTGCAGCGGGATGCGCCAGCGCCAGCCGGCGCTGTGGGCGGTGACGTCGGTATAGGGCGGCGGCTCAGCGCCCTCTGGAGCCTGGCTCTGCACGGCCAGGGCCCGATCGCAGAACAGCCACCGCGACC
Source organism: Caulobacter sp. CCNWLW153 (assembly GCF_036889365.1). Taxonomy (NCBI): domain Bacteria; kingdom Pseudomonadati; phylum Pseudomonadota; class Alphaproteobacteria; order Caulobacterales; family Caulobacteraceae; genus Caulobacter; species Caulobacter sp. CCNWLW153. The sequence continues at coordinate 170,228 of NZ_JBAKFV010000008.1, read as the reverse complement.
AGTCCTCGTAGCCGGTCTGCAGGGCCTCCTCGATCAGCAGGCCGCGGAAGCCCGAGCAGTCGATGAAGAGGTCGCCTTCGATGCTCGTCCCGGTGTGCAGGTCCAGCGAGGCGACGAAGCCGTCCTCGGGCCGCAGGTTGACCTTCACGACCTTGGCGTCGATGCGCCTGACGCCGTTGGCTTCGGCCACCCGCCGCATCAGCTGGGCGAACAGGGCGGCGTCGAAGTGCAGGGCCCAGTCGAACACCGACAGGCTGGACGGCGGATTGGCGGCCGGCACGGTGAACTTGCCCGCCGCCGCCAGGCTGGCGCCCAGCGAGTATTCGCCCATCTCGCCGACGTCGGCGACGCCGCGAGCCTTCAGCCAATAGTGCTGGAACGGAACGCCGTTCAGGTCCTGGCCATACAGGCTGAACGGATGAATGAAGGCCGAGCCGGGGGCCATCCAGTCCTTGAAGCGGATACCCAACTTGCAGGTGCCCTGCGTGGCGCGCAGCACCTCCAGGTCGTCCAGGCCCAGCGACTGGTAGAAATTGCGGATGGTGGGGATGGTCGCCTCGCCCACCCCGATCGTGCCGATCTCGGAACTCTCGACCAGGGTGATGTCGATCGGCGCCTTGCCGAAGTGGCGGCGCAGGCTCGCGGCCGCCATCCAGCCGGCGGTGCCGCCGCCGACGATGACGATGCTGCGGATGCGCCCGTTGCGAACGTCTTCGCTCATGGCCGGTCCTCCCCGAACCGGAAAACTGACGCCCGAAGGCGAGCGTGGAAAGCCCGAAAAGGCTCCCCGGCAATGCCCTCCCCAAACAAAAAGAGCCGCCGTGACGACCCCGAAGGGTCGCCACGACGGGCGCAGGGAGGAAGGTTTCAGATCACCACTTGGCGCGGAGACCGATCGTGTAGCGGGGCTCGAACTCGTTCTGCGACGAGTACTGTTCCTTGCCCTTGGCGAAACGCAGGTAGTAGTCCTCGATCTCGCCGGTGACGTTCGAGCCGTTGAAGTAGACCGTCACGTCCTTGCGGACGTCGTAGCTGACGTTGACGTCCACGTAGCCGGTGGAGCCCTGGTAGATCGGGATCACCCGCTGGCCGCCGCCGCCCATGGTGCCGGACAGGCGATCGGTACGGTAGTTGTAGGCCACCCGCGCCTGCAGCTTGTCGTCCTGGTACCAGCCGACCAGGTTGAACTGGTGCTTGGAGTTGTCGAAGAACGGCAGCTTGTCGCCCTTCAGGTCCAGGCGCGACTCCTCGCTGGGCGAGTAGGTGTAGTTGGTGTCGACGCCGAAGTTCTTCAGGATCGGCACGTCCGGGATGATGTCGGTGAAGGCGATCTTCGCGCCCAGTTCCACGCCCGAGACCTCGCCGCCGTCGCCTTGCAGCGGCAGCGACACGTCGACCTCGCGGCGGACCACGCCGTCCTGGTCGGGGAAGCTGCCCTTGATGGTGCCGCCGGTGACGAAGCTGTCGATCTTCAGCTTGAAGGCCGAGATGTTCAGCATCGAGGCACGGCCAAAGTAGTACTCGATCGCGCCGTCGAAGTTCTGCGAACGCCACGGGTCGAGGTTCGGGTTGCCCGAGGCGCTGGCCCCGGTCACGCAACGAACGTTCGGCATGCTGGCGCCGCAGTCGGCGGTGAAGATCGACAGGCCGCCGCCGTAGCTGCCCAGGTCGAGCGGCTGCATCGTCTTCGAATAGGCGAAGCGCAGCTTGATGTTGTCGGTCAGGTCGTAGGTGGCGTTGAACGACGGCAGCCAGTCCGTGTACTTGCGGCGGGTGACCGTGTCGCCGGCGTCGGCGTTGGTGTCGCCGTAGTTCATCACGTCGCCGGTCAGGTTCTGCTTCACCAGCAGTTCCGTCTGGATGACGCGCAGGCCGAAGTCGCCCGACAGTTGGCCGATCTCGAAGGCGCCGGCGCCGTAGGCGCTCTGTTCCTTCAGGTCGACGTCGTAGGTCTGGCCGGGCACCTGCACCCGGACGGCGTCGCCGAACACCTTCTTCTGGAAGGCCAGCACGTCGTCGAAGTCATGCGGGTCGATGGCCCAGAAGCCGGGCATGCCCTTGGTGACGCCGCCCAGATTGTTGACCCAGATGGCGTTGTTGTAGGTCGTCAGCTTGGTCGGGCGGTTGACCGTGTAGCCCTGGAACTCCGGCACGCCGGTGATCGGATTGGGCACGAACTCGCCGGCCTGGCACTGGTTTTGGTTCATGACGACGTCGATGGCCTTCCACTGGGCCATGCAGCCGCCGGCCGGCACGGGCGCGCCATTGGCCTGCACCGCGCCCGGAACCCCGCCGTAGAAGCCCGAGAACAGGTGGAACTGCTCGACGCTCACCGAACGGTCGCTCTGGCGGACGCCGGCGTCGACCTTGGTGATGAAGCCCAGGAACTTCTCGTCGAACTTGTAGTGACCGTCGGCGCGGAACACGTTCATGTCCGACTCGACTTCGTTGTTGCCTTCTGACGAGAAGGCCCCGATCGCGTAGCTGTCCTTGTTGGCCATGTAGTCGCGCAGGGTCTTGCCCGCGCCCAGGCCGCCCGAGATCGGGGTGTCGAAGCCGCTCCACACCGGGCTCTTGCCGCTGACGTCGTAGTGCAGCTGCGGGTTCTGGCCGTAGCCCAGCGGGTTCGGGTTCAGGTAGCAGCCGCCGGCCGAGCCGGTGACGGCGTTGCTGCGCTGGCTGGCCGGATACTGGTCGCAGATGGCCTTCGGATAGAAGGTGCCGCGGGTGCGGTCCTGGGCGTTGCGGAACAGGTTGAAGCGGTCAGCCGCGTACTGCCAGTTGGACAGGTCGCCTTGGGCCTGGCCGTTCATGCTCAGGCGGTCGCCGTTGGCGCGGATGGCCCGCACTTCCGAGGTGAAGTTGCCGCCGTTGTCGTACTTCAGTTCGAGATTGTAGTTCTTGCTCTCGGACTTGGTGACGCGGTTGACGGTGAACGAGTTCACCCACCAGGCGTCGATGTCGTACTCGCTGACCGCCAGCCACGGACGGCCGTTGCCACCGATCGGGGCCGGGCCGGGCGGCGGCGCGCTGACGCCGGTCTGCTCGAAGTCGGTGGGACGGGTCCAGTTGCCGAAGGCGCCGCCGTCCCAGCGGTTGGAGATGTTGATGCCGGCGGCGCGGTTGTATTCGTCGAGCTTGGCGTAGAAGCCCTCGGCGATCAGGGTGAAGCCCTCGCCCAGGTCGGCCTCGAACGACACGTTCACGCCGGTGCGCTTGCGCTCGACGACGCGGTTGAAGCTTTCGAAGCCGTGCGGCGACAGGAAGTTGTTCGGGTTCGAGCCACCCCAGTCGTTGTTGCCCGACAGCGCGACGGCGCCCGAGAAGTTGTTGCCCAGGTTCGACTTGCTCTGCGCGGCCGACACCAGCAGGCCGACGCGGTCGTTGCGCCAGCTGGCCAGGATGTTGGCCAGGTAGTCGTCTTCCTTGGTGCGCTCGCCGCGCTGGGCTTCGGCGGCGCCGGCGAAGGTGAAGCCTTCCTGCATCTGGAACGGCCGGCGCGTGCGCAGGTCGATGGTGCCCGAGATGCCCGACAGGGCGTTGTTCGGGTCGGTCGACTTGTAGACCAGCACCTGGTTCATCAGCTGCGACGGCACGTCCAGCAGGTTGGGCTGGGCCGAGCCCATGTTGCCCGCGCTCAGATACTGCTCGCCGTTCAGCAGGGTGATGACCTGGGCCAGACCCCGGATGTTGACGGTGGCGCCTTCACCCGCGTTGCGCTGGATCTGGATGCCCGGGATGCGCTGCAGCGAGTCGGCGATGGTGACGTCGGGCAGCTTGCCGATGTCCTCGGCCGAGATGGCGTCGACGATCGAGGCCTCGCGGCGCTTGACGTCGACCGACTTCAGCTGCGAGCCGCGCACGCCGGTGACGACGATCTCCTCGACCGCGGTCTCTTCGGTCGAACCGGCGGTCTGCGCCAGGGCGGATGTGGTGATGACGGCCTGCGACGCGCCGGCCAGAAGGGCCAGGGTCAGGCCGCGAGTCCAGACGGACTTGCTACGTGGTGTGGTCAAATCGATCGCTCCCCAATGTCTTGTTCTTGCGTTCGGGCCGCGACGCCTTTTGACGCCGCGGTGGGTCCAGAGCCGGGCCTCGACCTTCACGCCAACCTGCTTCGGCGGTCGTGGCCCGGTGATTGTCCTATCGGCGACCCCCGGCGCCGGAACGGTGCTGCGATCCGGCCCTCAGACGCCGGTCACGGTGGCAACATTCCCAAATGTCCCCAGCAAGTCAACAGGAATGTCAACGTTGTCATTTTCGGAAATCAGCGGATTTCAAAGCTTCGCCACGCAGGGACGCCACACCGCCGAGCCAAACAGAACAACGTTTTTCTAATTGTTTTTGTTGGTTATTTTCAATCGACTCGTTGCGCGCAGACCTTGAAAGACAGCGCTAGCAGCCACTTTGACGCGAGCCGTCGCCAGGATTTTCGCGCAGGACGGCGCGACGCCATTTTTCGACAAAAGAGGAATCGGAAGCGGTTCCATCGCCTATGCCATGACCAATCAGACATCCGGAATGACCCGATGAATGTCCACAGAGAGGACATTTTTTGACCCGCATTTGTCCAGTCGCATGACAAGGCGGTCGAGCTGCGGTATGGCTGGTCCCCGAGAGCCGCCGCGCCGCCCCCTGCCGGGGGATGCGCGTCACGCGGCCGAGTCGGGTGCGGGTCTTACGGAATGACGACGATTCACGATGTGGCCAAGCGGGCGGGGGTCTCGGCCAAGACCGTCTCGCGCGTGATGAACGACCACGCCAGCGTCACCGCCAAGACCCGCGACAAGGTCCGCGAGGCCATGGCCGCCATCGGCTACCAGCCCAGCGCCGTGGCCCGTCACTTCCGCGCGCAAGGCGCCTCGGCCGTCGGCGTGCTGATGGGCGACCCCAGCGGCGGCTATCACACCCGCACCCACCACGCCCTGCTGCTGGCCTGCCTGGAGACCGGCCGCCACCTGACGGTGGAACTGTTCGACGGCCCGGTGGTCGGCTGGCACGAGCGCATCCGCGCCTTCATCGAGGACGGCGGCATCCGCGAGGTCATCCTGCTGCCGCCCGAATGCGACTTCGGTCCGTTGAAGGCGCTGATGCGCGAGCTCGACGTGCGCTGCGTGCTGATCTCGCCGACCACGCCCGATCCCAACTTCCCGGCCATCGCCATGGACGACCGCGCCGCCGCCCGCGAGGTGGTCGAGCACCTGTTCAGCCTGGGCCACACCCGCATCGGCCACATCGCCGGCCATCCCGACCACGCCGCCAGCACCCACCGCCGCAACGGCTTCTTCGAGGCCTACGCCGCCGCCGGCCTGCCGCGCCCGGCCCCGGAGCTGATCGTCGGGGGCGAGTTCACCTTCAAGACCGGCATGGACGCGGCCAAGCTGCTGCTCGACATCGACGAGCCGCCGACCGCCATCTTCGCCGCCAACGACGACATGGCCGCCGCCACCTGCATGGAGGCCCAGCGCCGGGGCCTGCGCATTCCCGACGACCTGTCGGTGGTCGGCTTCGACGATGCGCCGATCGCCGGCGTCATCTGGCCGACCCTGACCACCATCCGCCAGCCGTTCGAGCCGATGGCCCTGCGCGCCCTGCAGACCTTCGCGGCCTGGAACAGCAGCGACTCGGGCGTGCGCCCCAGCCCGTTCCTGGCCCAGCACACCCTGGTGGTGCGCGAATCCACCGGCCCCGCCCGCAAGCGGCCGCCGGGCAAGTCCAGCTGACGGAGCCCTCCGTCCGCGAACCATCCGCCGGCCCCGCCGGCCAAGATCATACGAGTGGGAGGTAGAATGAACTCGCGTCTCTGGCGGGCCAGCGCCCTGGCCCTGACCATCGCCACGATGGGCGTTTTCGGCGGCGTCCCCGCCCTCGCCCAGGGCCATGCCGGCCACGGCGCGCCCGCCGCCGCCCCGGCCGGGCAGCCGTGGCTGGACCCCAAGCTCGACGCCGACACCCGCGCCGACCTGGCCGTCAAGGCCATGACCCAGGACGAGAAGCTGACCCTGGTCTACGGCTACTTCGGCGCCGACATGAAGCCCAAGTACACGCGCATCGAAGGCTCGCTGCCCGGCTCGGCCGGCTACGTGCCGGGCCTGCCGCGCCTGGGCATCCCGGCCCAGTTCGAGACCGACGCCGGCATCGGCGTGGCCACCCAAGGCAGCGCGGCGGAGTTCCGCGAGCGCACCGCCCTGCCCTCGGGCATGGCCACCACGGCCACCTGGAACCCGTCCCTGGCGGAAAAGGGCGGCGCGATGATCGGCAAGGAGGCCCGCGACTCCGGCTTCAACGTCATGCTGGCCGGCGGCGTGAACCTGGTCCGCGAACCGCGCAACGGCCGCAACTTCGAATACGGGGGCGAGGATCCGCTGCTGGCCGGCGTCATGGTCGGGGCCCAGATCAAGGGCATCCAGTCCAACCACATCGTCTCGACCATCAAGCACTACGCCCTGAACGCCCAGGAGACCGGGCGCTTCGTGGTCGACAGCAGGATCGGCGACACCGACGCCCGCACCTCCGACCTGCTGGCCTTCCAGATCGCCATGGAGGCGTCCGACCCGCATTCGGTGATGTGCGCCTACAACCGCATCAACGGCCACTACGCCTGCGAGAACGACTGGCTGCTAAACAAGGTCCTCAAGCAGGACTGGGGCTACAAGGGCTACGTGATGTCCGACTGGGGCGCCGTGCATTCGGGCGCCAAATCGGTCAACGCCGGCCTCGATCAGGAGTCGGCCGGCGACGCCTTCGACAAGCAGCCCTTCCTGGCCAGCGTGCTGAAGGCCGACCTCGCCAGCGGCGCGGTCAGCCAGGCGCGCCTGGACGACATGGCCCGCCGCATCGTCCGCTCGCTGTTCGCCAGCGGCGCGGTCGACCACCCGGTGAAGATCGCCCCCATCGATCTCGTCGCCAACGGCAAGGTCAGCCAGGCCGACGCCGAGGAGGGCATGGTCCTGCTGAAGAACGACAAGGGCGTGCTGCCCCTGGCGCTGAAGGCCCAGAAGATCGCCGTGATCGGCGCCTATGCCGATGTCGGCGTGCTGTCGGGCGGCGGCTCGTCGCAGGTCTATCCGGCCGGCGGTCGCGCCGTGCAAGGGCTGGAGCCCAAGACCTGGCCGGGCCCGGTGATCTACTATCCGTCCTCGCCCCTGAAGGCTCTGCAGGCCCGCGCGCCCCAGGCCAGGTTCACCTATAACGACGGCAAGGATCCGGCCGCCGTCTCCAGGCTGGCCGCCGAGAGCGATCTGGTCATCGTCTTCGCCGACCAGTGGACCACCGAGTCGGAAGACGTTCCGTCCCTGGCCCTGCCCAAGAACCAGGACGCCACGATCGCGGCCGCCGCCAAGGCCGGCAAGCCCACCGTCGTCGTGCTCGAGACCGGCGGCCCGGTGACCATGCCGTGGCTGAAGGACGTCGGCGCGGTGCTGCAGGCGTGGTATCCCGGCACCAGCGGCGGCGAAGCCATCGCCCGCGTGCTGACCGGCGAGGTGGACGCGACCGGCCGCCTGCCCGTGACCTTCCCCGCCAGCGAGGCGCAGCTGCCGCGCCCGAAGCTCGACGGCGATCCGAAGACGCCCGACGCACTGTTCGCCGTCGACTATTCGATCGAGGGCGCGGCCGTGGGCTACAAGTGGTTCGACAAGAAGGGCCTGTCGCCGCTGTTCCCGTTCGGCCACGGCCTGTCCTACACCAGCTTCGCCTATTCGGACCTGAAGACCACGACGACCGGCGGCCGGCTGACGGTGGCCTTCAAGGTCACCAACACCGGCAAGCGCGCCGGCAAGGACGTGCCGCAGGTCTATGTCTCGCCCAAGGCCGGCGGCTGGGAAGCCCCGCGCCGCCTGGCCGGCTTCGAGAAGGTCGAGCTCGCCCCCGGCGCCAGCAAGACCGTGACCCTGGCCGTCGACCCGCGCCTGCTGGCCACCTGGGACGAGAAGGCCCACGGCTGGACGGTGGCGGCCGGCGACTACGAGGTGCAGCTGGGGGCGTCGTCCGCGGCGATCTCGGCGCGGGCCACGGCGGCGGTGCAGGCGCAGAGCGTGCCGGTGGGGGTGCTGAAGTAAAACCCTCTCCCTGAAGGGGGAAGTGGCCCGAAGGGCCGGAGGGGGAAGCGGCTTCTGCGACGCCGCTGTCACTTCCCCCTCAGTCGCTTCGCTACAGCTCCCCCTCCAGGGGGAGCATCTTGGAGAACGGGCCGGAGCAGGGCGGACGCGAAAGCGTCCGCCCTCTTTCCGTTCAAGCCATGCGCGATGCATGCGGCTAAGGCTTGGTCAGCCACCCAACGCTTTCCACCCTCGCCCCACACGCTCTAGTCTGCTCCCATGCGCGTTCCGCTTCTCGCCCTGGCCGTCACGCTCGCCACCGGCGCCTCTGCGCGGGCCGGCGAGACCGCCTGCTGGTTCGAGAACGGCGCGGTCGTCGCGCCCGCCGCGGTCGGCGACATGACCGGCGACTTCGTCATCGACCTGTCGGCGCCGCATACCCTGCTGCACAACACCAAGGCCCAGGCCGGCGGTTTCGAGGGAAGCGAGCTCTCCCTGCCCGTCCGCGTCGCCGGCCAGGCCCTGCCCGCCCAGCCCGTGACGGTGGTCGACCTCGATTATCGCGGCGTCGGCTTCGTCGCCCCCATCGCCGGGGTCATCGGCGCCGACATCCTGGCCCGCTACACGGTGGTGATCGACTTTTCCCCCTGCCGTCTGCGGCTGGACCCCGCCGACGGCCTCTCGCGCCCCTCAGGGCCCTCCTTGCCGGTCGAGATGGTCGGCGGGGTGCCGACGGTGCTCGCCAGCGCCTCCGACGGCTTCTCGAGCGTCCAGGGCCCCTTCGCCCTCGACACCGCCTCGGCCGCCGCCCTGCGCGCCCGCGGGCCGGCCGACGGCCCGCGTCAGGCGCCGGCGGGCACGGTGGCGGGCCTGGCCTTCGACGGCCGGCTCTATCCCCGCGCCCGCGCGGTGAAGGCCGGCGACCTTCCGCCCGGCGTCGTCGGCGCCCTCGGCGTCGAGGTGCTGGCCCGGGGTCGCCTGCGGCTGGATCCCGCCGCTCACGCCCTTTGGCTCACGCCCTAGCTCGCTTCTTCCCTGTACGGAGTTTCCCATGGCCTCACGCGCTCACGCCGTCACCGCCGATCCGCGCCACACGATCCTGCTCGACGTCAACGGCCACAAGCTGGTCGGCGACGAGCCCCCGGCCCTGGGCGGCCAGGACGCCGGTCCGCCGCCCTTCGGCTTCGTCCTGGCGGGCCTGGCGGCCTGCACGGCCACCACCCTGCGCATGTACGCCGACCGCAAGGGCTGGGGCGAGGTGACCATCGAGACGACGCTGACGCTGGACACCTACGGCGACAAGCCCCGCATCGACCGCAAGGTCTCGGCCACGGGCGCGCTCGACGAGGCCGCCATCGCCCGCCTGCGCGACGTGGTCGAACGCACGCCGGTGACCCTGGCCCTGAAGGGCGGGTTCACGATCGACACGGTGCTGGACCGGGGGTGATCGGCAAGATGCTCGCCCTGAAGGGGGAGCTGCCGCGAAGCGACTGAGGGAGAAGTGGCTGCTGCCTTTAGAGGTGAACCGACCCCATCAGGGACTTCCCCCTCCGGCCCTCCTCCCCCTTCAGGGGGAGGATCTTGGAAAACAAAAGGGCCCGGCGTCGCCGCCGGGCCCTTCTTCATTTCCAGTCCGAACAGGCCGCTCAGTGCGACTCGTTCTTCCAGACCTTGCGGTAGCTCGCATAGAGCAGGCCGGCGAAGAGGATCAGGTAGATCATCACCGCGAAGCCCGTCTGCTTGCGCTCTTCCAGCTTGGGCTCGGCGGCCCACATCAGGAAGGCCGAGACGTCGCGGGCCTGCTGGTCGACCGTGGCCTTGGTGCCGTCGTCGAAGGTGACGCCGCCCTCGGTCAGCGGCGGGGCCATGGCGATGAAGCCGCCCGGCGGAACATGAGCGTGGTCACCGCTCCAGTAGGCCGCCAGATCGCCCGGCATGTACGGGTTGTAGTGCTGGCCCGGACCGACCTTCAGGCCCGCCGGCGGGTTCTTGTAGCCCGTGACGATGGCGTGGATGTAGTCGGGACCGCCGGTGCGGGCCTTGGCCAGCAGCGACATGTCCGGCGGGAACGCGCCGCCGTTGCTGGCGCGGGCCGCCGCCTCGTTCGGGAACGGCGAGGGGAAGCGGTCGGCGCTGGTGGCCGGACGCTTGATGGCGTCGCCGGTCTCGGAGTCGATGTCGGCGACCTCGAACTCCTTGGCGATCGCCTTGACCCACGGGTTGTCGTTCGAGTTCGGGTACTTCTCGTTATAGAACGGACCACCCTTGTCGCCGAGGTTCCGGAAGCTGACGAGCTTCATGGAGTGGCACGACGAGCAGACCTCGCGATAGACCTTGTAGCCGCGTTGCAGCTGGGCCTGGTCGAACTTGCCGAACGGGCCGTTGAACGACCAGTGGATCTTTTCCGGTTCCAGCGGGTGACCGGCGGCCAGGGCCGGGGCGGCGGCGAACGACGCCATCAGACCCGCGACCGCTGCGATGACGGAGAGTTTGCGCAGCATCGGGATCAGCCCTTCATTTCAGGCGCGGCGGTCGCTTGCTCCGGCGCGGCGGCCGGGTGCGACAGGACGGGCGAGGCGATGGAGTCCGGAACCGGCAGGGTCTTCTCGACCAGGCCCAGCACCGGCAGGATCACCAGGAAGAACGCGAAGTAGTAGAGCGAGGCGAAGCGGCTCAGCCACACGAAGCTGTTCAGGTCGGCGTCGCCCAGGGTGAAGGTCTTGAAGTGACCCAGCACCGGATCGTCCGGCAGCTTGGCGCCGCAGAGACCCAGGATGCAGCACGCCACCACGAAGATGATGAAATACAGCTTCGCGGTCGGGCGGTAGCGCATCGAGCGCACCTTCGAGGTGTCCAGCCACGGCAGGGCGAACAGGCAGGCGATGGCGCCGAACATGGCCAAGACGCCCAGCAGCTTGTCCGGCACGGCGCGCAGGATCGCGTAGAACGGCAGGAAATACCATTCGGGCACGATGTGCGCCGGCGTCACCAGCGGGTTGGCCTCGACGTAGTTGTCGGCATGGCCCAGGGCGTTGGGCAGATAGAAGACGAAGGTCGCGAAGAGGATCAGGAAGACGCTCATCGCGAAACCGTCCTTCACCGTCGCGTACGGGGTGAAGGGCAGGGTGTCGGCCTTCGACTTGGGCTCGACGCCGGTCGGGTTGTTCTGGCCGACCACGTGCAGGGCCCAGATGTGCAGGATCACGACGCCCGCGATCATGAACGGCAGCAGGTAGTGCAGCGAGAAGAAGCGGTTCAGCGTGGCGTTGTCGACGGCGAAGCCGCCCCACAGCCAGGTGGTGATCGACGGACCGACCAGCGGCAGGGCGCCGAACAGGTTGGTGATCACGACGGCGCCGTGGAAGCTCATCTGGCCCCAGGGCAGCACGTAGCCCATGAAGGCCGTGGCCATCATCAGGAGGTAGATCACGCAGCCCAGGATCCACAGCACCTCGCGGGGCGCCTTGTACGAGCCGTAGTAGAGGCCGCGCAGCATGTGGACATAGACGGCGATGAAGAACATCGACGCGCCGTTGGCGTGCATGTAGCGGATCAGCCAGCCGTAGTTCACGTCGCGCATGATGTGCTCGACGCTGGCGAAGGCGTGGTCGGCGCTGGGGGTGTAGTGCATCACCAGGATGATCCCGGTGATCAGCTGGCTGGCCAGGCACAGCGACAGGATGCCGCCGAAGGTCCACCAGTAGTTCAGGTTACGCGGGGTGGGGTAGTCGACGAAGCTGTCGTAGCCCAGGCGCACGATCGGGAGACGGGCGTCGAGCCAGCGCTCGAAACCGGTCTTCGGCTGGTAGGTCGAATGTCCGCTCATCTGGCTTACCCGATCTTGACCTTGGTGTCGGACAGGAACTCGTACTCCGGAACCGCGAGGTTCAGCGGAGCCGGCCCCTTACGGATGCGGCCCGACGTGTCGTAGTGCGAGCCGTGGCACGGGCAGAACCAGCCGCCGTAGTCGCCGCCGCCGAAGGTGGGCACGCAGCCCAGGTGCGTGCACGAGCCGATCAGCACCAGCCATTGGGCCTTGCCCGGCTTCACGCGCTCGGCGTCCTTCTGGGGATCCTTCATCGATGCGCCGTCGTCGGCGACCGCCTTCTGGATTTCAGCCGGGGTGCGGTTGCGCACGAAGAGCGGCTTACCCCGCCACTTCAGCGTCACCTGCTGTCCGTCGGCGACCTTGGTCAGGTCGAACTCGGTCGAAGCCAAGGCCAGCGTATCGGCCGAAGGGTTCATCTGGTCGATGAACGGCCAGGCAAGCGCCGCTGCGCCGCCAGCCGCCGCGGTGATCGCGGCAATGTAAATGAAATCGCGTCGGCTGGGATCGGACCCAGGCCCTTTCGTTGCGCCCTCGGCGGTGTCGGCCACCTTGTTCCACCCTTTGAAATCCGTCCGACCGCGAACGGCCAGACCAGGAAATGCGCCATTCGGCGCGATATCTTTACCTCGACCCGCGAGCGGATCTTCGCCACAAGGGGCACGCTCCCTATCGGATGGGCGAACAGAGTTCGCAAGCCCTATTCGATGTGCAGCAATGCCCCTACTAGCCCCATGGTTGGTTTCGTTAGAATGCGTCTCGCGCTTTTTCAACCCGGCATTCCCCAGAACGTGGGCGCGGCGATTCGGCTTTCGGCCTGCCTGGACGTGGGGCTGGACGTCATCGAGCCCTGTAGTTTTCCCTTGGACGACAAGAGCTTGAAGCGCGCGGCCCTCGACTACGGCCCGCTCGCGCACCTCACGCGCCATGATTCGTGGGAGACCTTTCTGAAGGCGCCGCAGCGCGCCCATGGGCGCCTGGTGCTTTTCACCACCCGCGGCGAGCAAGGCTTCCACGACTTCGCCTTCCAGGCTGGCGACACCCTGCTGTTCGGCAACGAGAGTCGCGGCGCGCCCGAAGAGGTCCACGCCGCGGTCGACGCCCGGGTGGTGATCCCGCTGCGGTCGCAGGCCCGCTCGCTGAACGTCTCGGTGACCGCTGGAATGGCCCTGGCCGAGGCCCTGCGCCAGACGGGCGGCTTCCCGTCGCTGACCACCCTGCAGACGTAAAAAAGGCGGCCCCGTTTCCGGGACCGCCCAAGTTGAACCATCGGCGCTGGGCCGCGAGCGGCGGGCAAGGTGTGGAGTCTTCGCCCGCGCTCGGCGTCCCTGGCGGCCAAGCCGTGAGGCTTAGGCCAGCACCATGATCACGACCCGGCGGTTCTGCGCCCGGCCTTCGGTGGTCTCGTTCGGGGCCACGGGGTCTTCCGCGCCGTACGAGATGGTCGCCATGCGGTTCAGGGCGACGCCCTGGCGGGACAGGAACTTGCGCACAGCGTCGGCGCGGCGCTGGCCGAGCTTTTCGTTGTAGCCGGCCTCGCCGGTGGCGTCGGTGTAGCCCTGGATTTCCAGGTACACGTTCTTGTTCTCTTCCTTCAGCTTGGCCGCGAAGTCCGCCAGGCGCTGTTCGGCCTCGGGGGACAGGGCGTCCTGGTCGGTCGGGAACTTCACGGAGTCGTCCGACAGGACCATCGAGTACATGAACTTGCCTTCGGCGAGCTTGCCGGCGGCAGTGGCGCGATCGAGGGCTTCGCGGGACGTCTTGTCGAGCTCGGAGATCTGGGTGTCGTGACCGTCCACCCGCGTGTTCACCGCTCCGACCTGAGTGTTGACGTACTTCTTCGTCGCGCAGCCGCTGACCGCCAGGCCCCCAGCCACCAGCGCGACGACCGTCGCCATCTTCAAGCTGCCTTTGACTTGGCCGATCATTGTTCGCATCTTCTCCTATTGATCCAAAGAAAGCTTGACCTTGGACCTACGCATTCATCCGGGTCGTTCAGCTTTCGCATTACGAAACCGTCAGGTGACAGAGGCGAAAAATAGGCGTGTTCTTGTCGCGATTGGCGCCGCTTGCAGCCTATGCTCTTGGTCACTCTATTGACCGCGCGCGATCGCTCGAACCGCGATTTGGTTCCATAAATTATTTTCAGTTCGAAGAGGATTTTTGGGGCTGAGCGAGAGGCTCTTGGAGCCCTCGGCTGGGGCTCTGGGCGCTTCCCGATGGAATCGGGCGAACGGCGCCAGCGGCCGCGACACGTGTCCGGCTCACCCTCTAGATGTAGGGAGCTTTCGCGCCACCGCAAACGAAAAACGCGCCCCGGAGGACCGGAGCGCGCTTCTCGTCGAATTCAGGCCGGAGCCTACTGCAAGGTCGCACGGCCGAAGGACAGGCCGGCGTCGTCGGCCCCGACGGCGATGACGCCGCCATCCTCCAGTTCGCCCGCCAGCAGCCTGCGGGCGATCGGGTCGACCAGTTCCTTCTGGATCACGCGCTTGAGGGGGCGCGCGCCATAGACCGGGTCGTAGCCCTTGTCGGCCAGCCACTGCAGGGCCTCCGGCGCGAGCGCCAGTGTCATGCGGCGATCGGCCAGCAGCTTCTCCACCCGCCCAAGCTGAATGCGGACGATGTCGCTCATGTTCGAGCGGTCGAGCCGCTTGAACAGGATGATCTCGTCGATCCGGTTCAGGAACTCCGGACGGAAGTGGCCCCGCACCGTGGCCATGACCAGCGGGCGCACCTCTTCCACGTCGGCCCCGTCCTCCTGATTGGCCAGGAACTCGGCGCCGAGGTTGGAGGTCATGATGATGAGGGTGTTGCGGAAGTCGACCGTCCGCCCCTGCCCGTCCGTGAGACGGCCGTCATCCAGCACCTGAAGCAGCACGTTGAAGACGTCCGGGTGGGCCTTCTCGATCTCGTCGAACAGCACCACCTGGTACGGACGGCGGCGGACAGCCTCCGTCAGAGCCCCGCCCTCGTCGTAGCCGACATAGCCGGGAGGCGCGCCGATCAGGCGGCTGACCGAGTGCTTCTCCATGTATTCCGACATGTCCATGCGGGTGATCGCATGCTCGTCGGCGAACATGAACTCGGCCAGGGCCTTGGTCAGCTCGGTCTTGCCCACGCCCGTCGGGCCCAGGAACAGGAACGAGCCGATCGGCCGCGTGGGATCGTGCAGGCCGGCGCGGGCGCGGCGGACGGCGTCGGACACGGCCTCCAGGGCCTCGTCCTGGCCGACCACGCGCGAACGCAGGGCGACCTCCATCTGCAGCAGCTTCTCGCGCTCGCCTTCCAGCATCTTCTCGACCGGCACGCCGGTCCAGCGGCTGACGACGGCGGCGATCTGCTCGGCGTCGACCACCTCGGGGGTCAGCGCCTTGTCGCCGTTCTCGCCGGCCTCGGCGTCGGCCAGGCGCTTTTCGAGCGCCGGGATCTCGCCGTACTGGATCTGGCCGGCGCGGGCGAAGTCGCCGGCGCGCTGGGCGTTGGCGAGGTCGGCCCGCAGGCGGTCGAGGGCCTCGCGCGCCTGCGCCGCGCCGCCGACCTTGTCCTTCTCGGCCTTCCAGCGGGCGGTCATCTCGTCGGAGCGGAACTGCAGGTCGTCGATCTCGACCTCCAGGTTCTCCAGGCGCTGCCTGGAGGCGGCGTCGGTTTCCTTCGACAGGGCCTCGCGCTCGATCTTCAGCTGCACCAGGCGGCGGTCGATCTCGTCGAGCTCCTCGGGCTTGGAGTCGATCGCCATGCGCACGCGGCTGGCCGCCTCGTCCACCAGGTCGATGGCCTTGTCGGGCAGGAAGCGGTCGGCGATGTAGCGGTTGGACAGCGTCGCGGCGGCCACGATGGCGCTGTCGCTGATCCGCACGCCGTGGTGGACCTCGTACTTCTCCTTCAGGCCGCGCAGGATCGAGACGGTGTCCTCCACCGTCGGCTCCTGCACGAACACCGGCTGGAAGCGACGCGCCAGGGCGGCGTCCTTCTCGACGTGCTTGCGGTACTCGTCCAGCGTCGTGGCGCCCACGCAGTGCAGTTCGCCGCGCGCCAGGGCGGGCTTGAGCAGGTTGGAGGCGTCCATCGCCCCGTCGCTCTTGCCCGCGCCGACCAGCGTGTGCATCTCGTCAATGAACAGGATGATCGAGCCCTCGGCGGCGGTCACCTCGGCCAGCACGGCCTTCAGGCGCTCCTCGAACTCGCCGCGATACTTCGCGCCGGCGATCAGGCTGCCCATGTCGAGCGACAGCAGCTTCTTGTCCTTCAGGCTCTCGGGCACGTCGCCGTTGACGATGCGCTGGGCCAGACCCTCGACGATGGCGGTCTTGCCCACGCCCGGCTCGCCGATCAGCACCGGGTTGTTCTTGGTGCGGCGCGACAGGACCTGGATGGTGCGCCGGATCTCCTCGTCGCGGCCGATCACCGGGTCGATCTTGCCGTCCCTTGCAGCAGCCGTCAGGTCGCGGGCGTAGCGCTTGAGCGCGTCATAGCCCTCCTCGGCGGTTGCGCTGTCGGCTGTGCGGCCCTTGCGCAGGGCGGCGGCGGCGGTCTCCAGGCTCTGGGCCGAGACGCCGGCGTCCTTCAGCGCCTTGGCGCTTTCCGCGCCGTCCTTGGCGATGGCCACGAGCAGGCGCTCGGTGGTGACGAAGGCGTCGCCGGCCTTCTTGGCGCCGTCCTCGGCGGCCGCGAACACCCGCGCGGTGTCGGGCTTCATGTAGAGCTGGCCGCCGGCGCCGTCGACGCGCGGGTTCTTGGCCAGGATCGCGTCCACGGCGGCGTCGGCCGCGTCGGGGCGGCCGCCGGCGTTGGCGATGATGGTGCGCGAGAGCCCGTCCTTTTCTTCCAGCAGCACCTTCAGAAGGTGCTCGGGCCCCAGTTGCTGGTGACCACGGGCAAGGGCGAGGCTCTGCGCGGACTGCACGGCCTGCTTGGCGCGGTCGGAATAGATGTCGATCTTCAAGTCAGCGTCCCCTTCACTAGGCGGATCTGGCCAGGCCGCCTCTGATGAGCACGACCCGGTCCGTCAGGGGATGTAGTGTGGCCCTAGAGCCACACAAGGCTCACCAGCCCTGGCTCGCCAGATAGTTTTCCAGCGCCTGGATGCGGGTTGCGTCCGACGGGTGGGTCGAGGCGAACTCGGGCCGGCCCGAGCCGCCCTGGGCCTGCATCCTGCGCCACAGGGCCACGGCCTCGCGCGGGCGATAGCCGGCGCGCTGCATGATGTCGACGCCGATGCGGTCGGCCTCCAGTTCGTGCTTGCGCGAGAACGGCAGCAGGAAGCCCATCTGCGCCCCGGCCCCGCCCAGCGAGGCCACGGCCCGGCCGCCGTCGCTGCTTCCGCCTCCGGCCGCCGCCTGCGCGATGGCCAGGACGAGCTGGGTGCTCATCTGCTGCGAATAGCGCTCGGCGGCGTGGCGGCCCAGCACGTGGGCGGCCTCGTGGCCCAGCACCGCGGCCAGCTGGTCGTCGTTGTCGACAAGGCGCACCAGCCCCGAATTGACGCCGATATGGCCGCCCGGCAGCACGAAGGCGTTGGGGGTGTCGTTGTCGAACACCACGTAGTCCCACGGCCGGTTGGCCAGGCCCGCGGCCTCGATGATCCGCTGGCCCACGGTGGTGACCCGGGCGTTCATCCGCGCGTCCTTCGAGACCTTGCTGGTCCGCAGCGTCTGCTCCCAGGCCGCCTCGCCCGACCGCGCCAGGCTGGCCTCGTCGACCATGGCGAACTGGTCGCGGCCAAGCTCGGCGTTGTAGGCGCAGCCCGAAAGCATCAGGCCGGCGATCAGGACCAGCGACGGACGAAGGCGCATGGACGGCTCGCGTTATTGTTGTCGACGGCCCGACTTAAGGCGCGTGGACGGGGACTGGCAACAAGATCCTCCCCCCTCTGGGGGAGGTGGCCCGGAGGGCCGGAGGGGGGCCGTTTTCAGCTTTCTGAGCGCTGGAAGGTCGCCCCCTTCCCTCTCCGTCCGCTTCGCGGACACCTCTCCCACGGGGAGAGGACCTATTTCATCAGCGTTTCAGCTCGAGGATATCGAGCTTCGACTCCTGCTTGGGCCAGGGCATGACCAGGCGGTAGCGGTTGGGACCGACACGCTCGAACACCCCGGCCTGGTCGCGCTCGGGATCGCGGCGGTAGGTCGCCCGGCCCTCGCGGTCGCCCCAGGCCACCGCGCCAAGGAACACCAGCCGCCGGTCGCTGTCGGGATAGAGATTGCCAGCCTGGCGCTGCGAGCCCGTGGTCTTTTCCAGCAGGAGGTCGCCGCCGGGCGTCAGTTGCACCCGGCAGCGGAACCAGCCGTAGGCGACGTAAGGCAGGCCCCGGCCGCCCGGACTGCCCAGCTTGATCGTGCGGCACTGGTAGGTCCCGGGCGCCGGCTGCGGGCGCGGCAGGGCCGCGCGCGGCTCCACCAGCGCGCCCAGCGCCCGCAGGTCGCGGGCATGGCCGCCGCGCCGGGCCTCCGACAGCGCGCCTTCCCAGGCCGAGTTCAGCCGCTCGATCCGTTGAATGTCATCGCGCGTCGCATCGCGTCGCCAGTCGCTGGAGGCGGCCAGGACGGGCGTTGCGGCGATGAGGGAAAGGGCGAGAGCGGCGACGGCGCGCATGGGCGGCTCCTCAGGATGTCGAAGGAGCAGAGATAACTCGTGGGGTCCGGGCCGGTTCGCCTCAGCGGGCCGCGGCGATGGTGCGGGCCAGTTGCCGGGGATCGACCGGCTTGCTGAGGATCGGGGCGTCGCGCAGGTCGGGCCGCACGCCCTGGTCGCCATAGCCGGTGACGAAGGCGAAGGGCACGCCGCGCGCTCGCAGTATGTCGGCGGCCGCGAACGAGGTGCCGCCGTCGAGGTTCACGTCCAGCAGGGCGAAGTCGACGATCTCACGCCGCGCCGCCTCCACCGCCGTCTCGGCCGAGACTGCCGGGCCGGTGACGTCGCAGCCCAGGTCGGTCAGCAGGTCCTCGACCAGCATGGCGACCATGATCTCGTCCTCGACGATCAGCACGCGCATCAGGCGGCTCCCCTGGCCGGCGTCGGCTGGGCGGCCGGACGGCGGCGGATCCGGGCGACGATGGTGCAGACCACGCCCTCGGGCGGATAGTCCAGCGCCGCCTCGCCATCGAGCTCCAGGGCGAGACCCCGGGTGATCAGGCGGCTGCCGAACCCCTGGCGCTCGGGCGGCGAGACCAGCGGGCCGCCGGCCTCCTGCCAGCGCAGGCGCAGCCGCTCGTCGTCGCCCTCGCCTTCCCGGCTCCAGCCCACCCGCACCAGCCCCGTCGATTGCGACAGGGCCCCGTACTTGGCGGCGTTGGTGGTCAGTTCGTGCAGGGCCAGCGACAGCGACAGCGCGGTCTTGGGCGAAAGCCGCACCGGGGGCCCGGCGAGTTCGAAGCGCGAGGCGTCGCCGTAGGAGTCGACGAGGCCGGCCATGATGTCGTGCAGGTCGGCGCCGTCCCAGCTCTCGCGGGTGAGGATGTCGTGGGTGCGGGCCAGGGCCAGCAGGCGGGTCGTCAGCGACTCGCGGGCGTCGCCCAGGTCGGCGGCGTTGCGCAGGGTCTGGCCGGCCACCGACTGCACGGTGGCCAGGGTGTTCTTGACCCGGTGATTGAGCTCGTTGACCAGCAGCCGCTGCAGTTCCTCGGTTCGCTTGCGCTCGGTGACGTCGCGCATCACGCCGGTGAAGAACCGCCGTCCGCCCGACCGCCACTCGGCGATGGAAAGCTCCAGGGGAAAGGTCGTGCCGTCCTGGCGGCGGCCGAACACCTCGCGGCCGATGCCGATGATCCGGCGCTCGCCCGTGCGGCGGTAGGTGTCGAGATAGCCGTCATGGGCCGCGTGATGCGGCTCGGGCATCAGGGCGTTGACGTTGGATCCGATCATGTCGGACGCCGCATAGCCGAACAGGCGCTCGGCGGCGGGATTGAAGGCTTCGATGCGGCCGTGCTCGTCTATGACGACGATGGCGTCCACCGCCGTGTCGACGATGGCGCGATAGCGGGCCTCTTCGCCCGCGCCGCCCGACTGTGTTCCACGCCCGCCCATGGCTGGCTCCCCTGTGGTCCAGAGGAGCCTAGCCTATGGGTTGATCCGCCGCCAAGTCCTCGCGGCGGAGTCTAATGAACGTCTCAGGCCTCTTCCGGCTCGGGAGCCGGGGAGTCGCCGCCTTCGAAGCTGCGCGGGGCGCGGCGACGACGGGGCTTCTTGACCTCTTCGCCGGCGGCCTCGGGGGCCGGAGCGGCGGGGGTCTCGGCCGCCGGAGCGGCTTCGGCCTTCGGTTCGGGAGCGGGCTTGGGCTCGGACTTGCGGCCCAGGAACGCCGGAGCGTGGCTGACGGCGCCATCCTGGCCGCGCAGCACCGGCGAGCTTTCGGCCGCCTGCGCCTCGCCGCCCAGCGGGGCGGCTTCCGGCTCGATCACGGCCAGCGGATCACGCTCGCCGCGGTCACGATCGCGGTTGCGGTCACGATCCCGGTCGCGGCGCGAGCGGCGGCCTTCGCGGGCCTCGCCCTGGAACTCGCCGCCTTCGGCCGCCGGACGGTCTTCGCGCGGCTGGCGCTCCTCGCGGGGACGGTCGTCACGCGCCCGGTCGTCTCTGGGACGATCATCCCGGGGGCGATCATCGCGATCGCGGAAGCGCTCTTCGCGCGGCCGGTCATCACGAGGCCGGTCATCGCGGGGCCGATCATCACGCGGACGGTCGTCACGGGGACGATCATCGCGGTTGCGGTCGCGGTCATCGCGGTCGCGCCAGCGATCGCGGCGGCCTTCGCCCTGCTGGCCATCGCGGTCACGATCGCGATTGCGGTCACGGTCGCGGTTCTCGAAGCGGTCGCGGTTGCGGCGTTGCTCGCCCTGACCTTCACCGCCCTCGCCGCCTTCCGCGCCCTCGGCGGGCGTCTCGGCGGCCGGCGGGGCCTCGGGAGCCTCTTCCGGCTCGGCCTCGAAGTCGATCTCGTAGGCCGAATAGGCGTCCTTGCCGATGATGTCGCTGACCGGACGATTCGGCTGGATGGCGCGCAGGACGCGGAAATAGTGCTCGGCGTGCTGCAGGTAGTTCTCGGCCAGCACCCGGTCGCCGGACGACGAGGCGTCACGAGCCAGCTGCTGGTACTTTTCATAGACGCTCTGGGCCGCGCCGCGGACCTTCACGCCGTCGGGGCCGTTCGAATCGAAGGCCCGGTTGGCGTTGTGCTGCTGCGGCTTGCCACCACCGCCCCCGCGGTTGTTGCGGCCACGCTGGCGCTTCATGCCCTTGAAATCTCTCATCTTCTTCTAAACCTGTCCGATCTGGACACTTTAGCCCGATCGGTATTCGGTCTCTTGAGACTGGGTGCGCCCGTCTCGGGCTCGCCTTCGATGTTCTTGAGACCTGGGTTTCCGTAGAGTCTCCGTCCGGATCGGGCGCGGCTTTCGGCCTCGTCGGCCGTTCGCGCCTGCCAGATGTGTCTAGCGGCCGTCGAAACGACCGCTCTTCCCGTCACCCGGCGATTTGGAAGGAGACCCTCATCGTCTACCGCCTCACGCCGGCGTTTCCAAGGGGTTTTTGAAGCCCGTGACAACACGGTCGTGAGTGGACAGGTCCTTGACCGTCCGCACGTTCTGGGCGCCGGCGGCCTTGAACAGGATCTCGACGTCGGCCGACTGGTCGAAACCGATCTCGACGCAGAACAGGCCGCCCGGCTTGAGCACCCGCAGGATTTCCGGCGCCAGGGCGCGGTAGGCGGTCAGGCCGTCGGCCCCGCCGTCCAGGGCCAGGCGCGGCTCGTGGTCGCGCACTTCCGGCTCCAGGGTGTCGATGTGGGCGGTGGGGATGTAGGGCGGGTTGGAGACCACCACGTCGAACGACGCGTCGCCCAGGCCCGTCGTCCAGTCGCCGCGCATCAGCGCCACGCGGCCGTCGAGGTCCAGGTTGGCCGCGTTCTCGCGCGCCACGGCCAGGGCCTCCTCGGAAATGTCGATCCCCAGCCCCTTGGCGGCCGGGCGCTCGGCCAGGATCGCCAGCAGCATCGAACCCGAGCCCACGCCCAGGTCCAGCATGTTGAAGGCCATGGTCTCGGGGAAGGCCTTGAGCACTTCGTCGACGATGACCTCGGTCTCGGGACGCGGGGTCAGGACGTCCTTGTTCACCGACAGCAGGATCTTCCAGAAGCCCTTGCGGCCGATGATGTGGCTGACCGGCTCGCGGCGGGCGCGGCGCTCCAGGTAGTCGTCCAGCGTGGCCAGTTGTTCGGCGGTCAGCTCACGATAGGGGTCGGTGATGATGTCCGTGCGGCTGACGCCGGCGGCGACTTCAAGCATCAGGCGCGCGTCGATGGCGGGCTGGTCGATGCCGGCTTCCTTCAGGCGCTCCTTGGCGCCGTTCCAGGCTTTGACGAGGGTGAGGGTCATGGCGGCTCCAATAGCGCGTCGCGGCCCCCAACGCGAGATCGAGGGCGAGATTGCAGATGGATTAGCGGCGGCGATGCGCTGTTGCTTGTTCGGACCTGCTGCGGGAGCCCCTCTTGGTCTGCTCCGGTGGCGCCTCGAAAACCGCGCCGCGCAAGGCCGTCGGCGCCGGGCATGAACCACTTTTCACGTGACAGCCCGGAGGCGCCGCCGGAACAGTCGCGCCCCTGGATGAGGGGCCGGGATCAGGGGGAATGACGACATGTTCCGTTCGATGTTCGCGGGTCTGGCCGGTTGCGGTCTGGTCGCCCTCGCCACGCCCGCCAGCGCCACCTTCTCGATCGCGGCCTGCGACGCCCGGAAGACCTGCGGCGTTGCGGTCGCCACCAACAACCTGGCCGTCGGCGCCAGCGTGGCCTACGCGCAGGGCGGGGTCGGCGCCGTCGTCACCCAGTTCGAGACCAACCCGCACTATGGCCCCAAGGGGCTCGCGCTCTTGGCCCGTGGCCAGGATCCGCAAGCGGTCGTGACCACCCTGCTGGCCGAGGACGGCGGCTTCGAGGACCAGGATCAAAGCTGGCGGCAGGTCGCCGCGGTCGCCGCCGACGGCCGGGCCTTCGCCTTCACCGGCGCCGAGGCCGCCGCCTCGGCCTGGGCGGGACACCAGGCCCAGACCGGCTACAGCGTCCAGGGCAACGGCCTGGCGGGCCCACGGGTGCTCGAGGCGATGAAGGCGGCCTTCGCGCAGGCGAGCGGCCCTCTGCCCGACCGGCTGGTGGCCGCCCTGGAAGCCGGCGAGGCGGCGGGCGGCCAAACCACGGGGCGAATGTCGGCGGCCCTGCTGGTGCGCACCGCCGAGGGCGGCTGGGGCGACGTCGACCTGCGGGTGGACGCCTCCGCCGCGCCGGTCGCCGAGCTGCGCCGCCTGCTGAACCTGCGCCAGGCCAACGAGCGGCTGGCCGCCGCCGAGCGCGCCGCGCGCAGGGGCAAGCCGGACGTCGCCCGGAGCGAGATCACGGCCGCCATCGGCCTGGGCGGCGACTGGGACCGCGTCTGGCGTCGGGCCGCGCGCCTGCGAATGGCGATGGGCGACCGCGCCGAGGCCGTGCAAGCCCTGGCGGCCATGCACCGTCTCAATCCGAAGTGGGCGAAGATGGAGCGCGACGACCCGCTGTTCGCGCCGGTCCGCGAGGACCCGGCGCTGAGCCGCTTCTAGGCCTCGACCACCACCGCATCGCCTTGCCCCACCGCGCCGTCGGCGGTGACATTCAGGTAGATGCCGCAGAAGGTGTGGCCGTAGTTGTCGAACAGGGCCTTCACCACCTCGATGTCGCGCTCGGCGGTGACCGGATCGACATGGGTGGCGGCGCAGCGGACGATGGGCTTCAGCACTTCCGCCGTCGCATCGCCGACCCGCACCGTCCTGCCCGTCCAGCCGTTCTCGACCCAGGCCGGCCAACCCTCGACATAGAGGTTGGCGCGGAAACGTAAGGGATCGACCGGACGGCCGATCTTCTCGGCCAGATCGCGCACGCTGGCCAGGTTCACGATCGAGACGAAGCCCTGCTTGCTGTCCATGAACCGGTGCGCGCCCGGTCCTTCCAGCACGCGCAGCGGACCTCTCGCCTCGTCGCCCAGCAGCGCGGCCAGCCAGGCCTCGAAGCCGCGCCGGCCCTCGTCGCTGGCCAGGTCGCCCTTGAACGGCGCCAGCCCCTCGGCCGACGCCGTAAGCACGCCGCTCGCCTCGTCATAGGCCGTGCGCGCCCTGGCCACGGCCGGGATCTTGGCCAGGACGGTGAACTTCATCTTCGACAGGTGCGCGGGCGCGTCCGTATCAAAGCCGCTGGGCCCGTCCTCGACCGCATACAGCCGATCGCAGGGGAAGCAGGCGCCCGCCTCCAGCGTCGCGGCCGAAAGCCGTTCGGGCGTGAACCCCTTGACGGGATGGCGATAGAGCGAGGCGACCTGGGCGTGCATGGCGGCAAGGTGGTCGCGGCGATCGAGCTTTGCAAGGCGGGAACACCGCGGGCTCTGGCGGATTTGACCTGCAGGGAGGCCTGCTCATGACCGACACCACGCCGCGACGCCCCGTAAGGTCGTGGCTGGCCTCGCGGCCCTATCACCTGGCGCCCTGGATCCTGCTGCTGGCGGTCGCGCCCTTCGCCTTTCCCAAGCGCCTGGAGCCCCAGGTCGAACCGCACGCGCCGCCGCCCGGCCTGTCGGAGGACCGTGTGCTGCCGCCGCACGAGTTCGACCAGGCCGAGCCCCGGCGCGGCCGCGCCGCCCGTCATCCGCACGGCATCCCGCTGCTGGGCTGGCGCGACATCCTCTGGCGCACCGCCCGCGAGATCAGCGTCGACAAGCTGCCGTCAGTGGCCGGCGGCGTGACCTTCTACACCCTGCTGGCCCTGTTCCCCGCCATCGGCGCCTTCGTCTCGCTGTACGGCCTGTTCGCCGACGTGGCGGCGGTGGAGAAGCAACTGCAGGAGATGGCCACCGTCTTTCCCGCCAGCGTCGTCCAGATCGTCGGCGAGCAGATGCTGCGCCTGGCCGGCCAGGAGGGCGGCAAGTTGGGCGTGGCCTTCGTGGTCAGCCTGTTGCTGTCGATCTGGAGCGCCAACGCCAGCATGAAGGCGCTCTTCGACGGCCTGAACGTCGCCTATGATGAGGATGAAAAGCGCAATTTCCTCGGCAAGACCGCCCTGACCTACGGCTTCACTCTGTGCGCCCTGGTCTATGCGGTGTTCATCGCCGCGGTGCTGATCGCGATGCCGATCGTGCTGGAGCGCGTGGGGCTTGGGGCGATCTCGGCCTTCTGGATCCCGCTGCGCTGGCTGGCGGTGTGGCTGGTGACGGCCCTGGCCTTCGCCATGCTCTACCGCTTCGCCCCCTGCCGGGCCCGGCCGCGCTGGCGCTGGGTGGTGCTGGGCGCGCTGTTCGGCGCGGCGGCCTGGCTGGTCGGCTCGCTAGGCTTTTCGATCTACGTCAACCGCATCGCCCACTACGACGCCACCTACGGACCGCTGGGGGCGGTGATCGCCTTCATGGTCTGGGTGTGGTTCTCGATCATGACCGTGCTGGTCGGGGCCGAGCTCAACGCCGAGATCGAGCACCAGACCGCCCACGACTCCACCACCGGTCCCGAAAAACCCATGGGCGCGCGCGGCGCGGCCATGGCCGACACGGTCGGGCTGGCCTTCCATCCCTGGGAGCTCATCAAGCGCGAGGCCGGCACGGTGAAGCGGATCGGCGGTCGCTACTGGGGGCATGCGACGCGGCTGGGCAAGAAGGCGCCGCCGCTGGAACCGTGATGCGAAATCCTCGTCCTTCGACAAGCTCAGGATGAGGATTTCGAATGGACCGCCACGCCGAAATTGAACCTCACCCCGAGCCCGTCGAAGGGCGAGGTTCACGCAGGACGACGACCGCTTGGCAAGCCCGCCGACGCATGGCTTAGCTCGCCGCCATGATCTTCGCTCCCGCCGCGCCGTCCGAACACGAGGCCCTCGTCGCCCTGGTCAATTCCGCCTATCGCGGCCAGGGGGCGCAGGCCGGCTGGACCACCGAGGCCGGCTATATCGACGGCCAGCGCATCGACCTCGAAAGCCTGCAAGCGGACCTGGACGCCGCGCCCCAGGCGCTGATCCTGACCGCCCGCGACGAGCCGGACGGGCCGATCCTGGGCTGTGTCTGGCTGGAGCCGGCCGAGGCCCGGGTCTGGTACCTGGGCATGTTGACCATCCGCCCCGACCTGCAGGACCGGCAGTTGGGCCGCACCCTGCTGGCGGCCGGCGAGACCTACGCCAAGCAGCGCGGCGCAGACCGGATGCAGATGACCGTGGTCCATATCCGCGACACCCTGATCGCCTGGTACGAACGCCGCGGCTACGCCCTCACCGGCGAGACCCGCCCCTTCCCCCACGGCGACGACCGCTTCGGCAAGCCGCTGCGGGACGATCTGGCGTTCGTGGTGATGGAAAAAGTACTCGGCTAACGAGACCCTCTCCCTGAAGGGAGAGGTGTCGGCGAAGCCGACGGAGAGGGAAGTCGGTGCGAAACCGACCCAGTCAGCGGAAGCTGAAAACGTCCCCCCTCCGGCCCTTCGGGCCACCTCCCCCAGAGGGGGAGGATCTTCAGACCTCAATCTTCCAGGCTGGCCAGGCGCGCGGCCTGGTCCTCGGCGATCAGCGGGTTGATGACGTCGTCCAGGGCCTCGCCCTCGATCACCTTGGTCAGGTTGTAGAGGGTCAGGTTGATCCGGTGGTCGGTGACCCGGCCCTGCGGGAAGTTGTAGGTGCGGATCCGTTCCGAACGGTCGCCGCTGCCGACCTGGCTCTTGCGGGCGTCGGAGCGGGCGGTGTCCAGGGCCTCGCGCTGCATGTCATAGAGCCGGGCCTTCAGGTTCTTCATCGCCCGGGCGCGGTTCTGGTGTTGCGACTTCTCCGACGAGGTCACCACCACGCCCGTGGGCAAGTGGGTGATGCGCACGGCCGAGTCGGTCTTGTTGACGTGCTGGCCGCCGGCGCCGGACGATCGGTAGGTGTCGATCCGCAGATCGCTTTCCTTGATCTCGATCTCGACGTCCTCGGCCTCGGGCAGCACCGCCACGGTGGCGGCCGAGGTGTGGATGCGGCCCTGCGCTTCGGTTTCCGGCACGCGCTGCACGCGGTGCACGCCGCTCTCGAACTTCAGCCGGCCGAACACGCCGTCGCCGGTGATCGAGGCGATGATTTCCTTGAAGCCGCCCATCTCGCCCTCGGAGATGCTGTCGACCTCGACCCGCCAGCCCTGGTTCTGGGCATAGCGCTGGTACATGCGGAAGAGGTCGCCGGCGAACAGGGCCGCCTCGTCGCCGCCCGTACCGGCGCGCACTTCGAGGATGGCCGAGGCGTTCTCGTCCTTGTCCTTGGGGGCCAGCATCAGGGCCAGCTCCCGTTCCAGGATCGGCAGCTTCTCGTCCAGGGCGACGATCTCGTCGCGGACCATGGCGGCCATCTCGGGATCGGCCGCCATCTCGTCCAGCTCGGCCCGCTCGGCGCTCAGCTTGGCCAGGCGTTCGACGGCCTCGGCCACGGGCCGCAGCTCGGCGTGCTCCTTGGAGAGCTTGACGATCTCGGATCCGTCCGTCGCGGCGCCCATGCGAGCCTCCACTTCGCGGAAACGGTCGAGAACCTGGTCGAGGCGGGCCTGGGGCAGTCGCAAGGGAAGAGATCGCACGGCTGGAGGATGGGCCGGTCTCTCTAGGCCTTTTCGGGGGGGAATGGAATGGAGGGGCGGCCGGGCCGTCGGCTGCTGACATTCACCGTCATCAGTATCGTTTGAAAACGGATATAGGTGCGATTAGCTAGACGGCAGCCGGCCGCAGCGCGCGGTCCGCCGAGGCAAAGCCGCCAAGGAAACGCCATGTCCCTTTCGATCCACCACGTCACGGCCACCGCCCTGACGCGCGGCCTGCAGACGCTGTCGGCCCTGCTCGACAAGGCCGACGCCCATGCGCGAGCCGCCGGAAGCGATCCTGACGCCTTCGTCCAGGCCCGCCTCTACGAAGACATGCTGCCGCTGGCCGGGCAGATCCAGCGCGCCTCCGACGCGGCCCGCGGCGCCATGGCCCGCCTGGGCGGCGTCACCGCGCCGTCCATGGCCGACGACGAGACCACCCTGGCCCAGCTGCGGGACCGCGTGGCGCGCACCCTGGACTATGTGCGTGGCGTTCCGGCCGAGACCTTCGAGGGCGCGGAGACCCGCGAGGTGGTGTTCGCCGCGGGGCCTCTCACCCTGGGCTTCAGCGGCCTCGACTACCTGTTGGAGTTCGCCCTGCCGAACTTCCAGTTCCACGTCGTCACCGCCTACGACATCCTTCGCCATCACGGCGTGCCGCTGGGCAAGCGGGACTACCTCAACCTCGGCGCGGAACGCGTGCGGACGGCCTGAACCGGCAAAAGCCGCCGTCCGCGCTCACCGGCGGACGGCGGCCGATCGCCTCAGCGCGTCTTCCAGTCCGCCAGCGGCGTCGAGCCCTGCGCGGCCAGCACCGCCTCGGCGGCCTTGTCGCCCAGCACCTTGGCCTTCAGGAAGGCCACGCTCAGCGTCGAGGACTCGGCGAAGCCCGGCGCCTCGGGGTGGTAGGACAGGCCGTGGCCGACGCCCTTGCCGACCCAGAGATACTTCTCGCCGGCCGGGCTGGTGTCGAACGGATAGAGGTGCTCATGCCAGTCGGCGATCATGCCGGGCAGCACGTCCTGGTCGCCGGTGACCATCAGCATCGGCTTATTGACGCCCTGGAAGGCGGTCGGCCCGATCAGGCCCTTGATGACGCCCGGGCTTGAGAAGCACAGGGCGGCCTTGGTCCGGGGATCCTGGGCCGGGATCATCCCCTCCAGCGCCCCGGCGCGGATCAGCGACATCAGCGAGCCGTAGGAGTGGCCGGCCGAGGCCATCGGCAGGCCCGGCGCGGCCTTCTCGGCATAGTCCGTCGCGGCCGCCAGATCGGCCAGGCGCAGCGGGAAGGCCGCGCGCAGGTCATAGTCGGCGCGCTTGGGATGCTTCTGGGAATCGACGTGCAGCGGCGCGACGATCATGAAGCCGGCCTGCGTCCACAGGTCGAACAACGCCTTGTAGGGGGCCGGCCAACCGCCCGCCCCGTGCGAGAAGATGATGATGCCCTTGGGCGCGTCGGGACGCAGGATGGTCAGTTCGACATCGCGGTCGCCGACCTTGAGGGTGGTGGTCGAGGTCGCCGTCGCGGCGCGCGCCAGGGCAGGCGTCGCGGCGAAGGCCAGGGTCGCGGCCAGCAGGCCGCGGCGGTTCAGGATAAGCTTGGTCACGGAAAGCCCCACTATCGTTTGGCGAGCACGCTTTGATGGTTCGCCACGATTGTCCAGGCTCAGAAGGCCGGTTTGACCTCGATCGTGGTCACCTGCCTCGCAGAACGCGACGGCTTGAGGTCGCCGTCCACCACGACGCGGTACGGACCCTCGCGGGCGTCCAGCGGCTGGCCGTCCTTGCGGTCGGCGATGACCACGGGATTGGCGCGGTAGAACGGGTCGGTCTCGGCCAGCGACAGGATCGAGACATAGCCGTCGGCGGCCTTCACCAGCACCACCTGGTTGAGATAGCGCCCCATCAGCCGGTCGCCATGCACCACGCCGGCCTGCACCAGGGCCGCGTTCAGCAGCGCGCCCTCGTAGACCGCGCTCTTGCCGCCCTCGACCATGGTCGCCTTGCCGCGCGGCAGGGCGGCCAGATCGGCGGGCGTCAGCACGATGCTGTCACGCCCCTGGACGACGACCTTGAGGTCCTGGGCGAAGGCCGTGGGGGCCAGCGCCAGGACGGTTGCGACGAGAACGGCGGCGAGGCGCATGGAAGGAGGCTCCGGAAGGATCGCGCGATGTGACGCGCCTGCCCCGATCGGCGCAAGCCTCAACCACGCCAGCCGAACACCAAGGGCTTGGCCGCGAAGGCCAGGTCGCGCGGCGCCGCCTTGGACGCATGATCCCGGAACAGGGTCGGATACAGCGACACCACCAGCAGCACGGCCATGGTCACGTTGAAGGTCCGCAAAATCGCCGGCCGGTCGAGGAAGCGGCGCAGGGCCATGCCGAAGCCCGCCCAGGCAGCGCTGCACGGCGCGCCGACCAGCATGAACAGGCCCGCCAGCAGCGGCACGACCATGACCCCGCCGCCTTCCGGCGCGTAGGTCGTCACAGCGCCCAGCGCCATGGCCCAGGCCTTGGGATTGACCCACTGGAAGGCGGCCGCCGCCCAGAAGCCCATCGGCCGGCTGCCCGCATCGCGGTCGGACACGCCCCGGGCCGTGCCGATCTTCCAGGCCAGCCACAGCATGTAGGCCGCGCCCGCCCAGCGCAGGATCTCGTGCAGCACCGGCCAGGCCTTGAACACGCCGCCGAGGCCGAAGCCCATGGCCAACACCATCACGCCAAGACCCAGGCTGATCCCCAGGATGTGCAGGATCGTTCGGCGGAAGCCGAAATTCGCGCCCGAGGCCAGCAGCATCATGTTGTTCGGGCCAGGCGTGCCGGCGGTGGCGAAGGCGAACAGCACGAAGGCGAGGATCAGTTGCGGCGTCATCGGGACCTCCCTGGCGGAATGTCACGGTGATGATTTCGATTGATCCATGAGTCAAAACTTATATTGATACAGTGACAATATGGCTGGACCCCGCCGATGACCGCTCCCTGGACCCCCGCCCTGTCCGACGGCGACGCCCCGATCTACGAACGGCTGGTCGAGGCCCTGCGCTTCGACGTCGAGTCCGGGGCCCTGCCGGCCGGAACGCGCCTGCCGCCGCAGCGCGATCTCGCCCACCGCCTGGGGCTTGGGTTGGGCACGGTCACGCGGGCCTATGTCGAGGCCGAGAAGGCTGGCCTGGTCAGCGCTCATGTCGGCCGCGGCAGTTTCGTCAACGCGCCCGGCGCGATCGCCGGCCCGCGCCGGCGCGAGGGGCCGATCAACCTGGCCCAGAACGTCGCGCTGAACTGGCCCGCCGCCCGGGTGATCGGCGAGACGATGCAGCGCCTGCGCCGGCGTCCCGATCTGGCCGATCATCTCGACTACGCGCCCGCCGCCGGGCTGGAGCGGCACCGCCGCGCGGCGGCCGCCTGGCTGGCCCGCAGCGCCGGCTTCGAGACCGCCGACTGGACGCGCCTCGTCTGCTGCGCCGGCGCCCAGCAGGGCCTGGCCCTGGCCTTCGGCGCTGTCGCCCGTCCCGGCGACGTCGTGCTGTGCGAGGCTTCGACCTTCCATGGGATCAAGGCCCTGGCGACCCACGCGGGCTATCGCCTGCAGGGCGTGGCGATGGACGACGAGGGCGCGATCCCCGAAGCCCTGGAAGAGACCGCCAGGCGCACCGGCGCGCGTGTCGTCGCCCTGCTGCCCACCCTGCAGAACCCCACGGGACGGATCATGTCGCTGGCCCGGCGCGAGGCGATCGTCGCGATCGCCCGGCGCCTCGACCTGACCCTGATCGAGGACGACATCTACGGCGCCTATGCGCCGGGCGCCCCGCCGCCGCTGGCCATGCTGGCGCCCGAGCGGACCTTCCATGTCTCGGGCGTGTCCAAGACCCTGGCGCCGGGCCTGCGGGCCGGCTTCGTGATCGCGCCCGACGACGCGGCCCTGGAGCGGATCCTCGATACGATGCGCGCCATCGCCTACGCCCCGCCGGGCTTTGGCATGCTGATCGCCGGCCAATGGATCGAGGACGGCGCGGCCGACGCCATCCTGGCCGAGATCCGCGAGGAGACGGCGGCCCGCGTTTCCCTCGCCCGCTCGATCCTGGGCGACGCCCTGGCCAGCCTCGCCTCGCCCACCGTTCCCCACCTGTGGCTGCCGATGAGCGAACTGGAGGCCGAGCGCCTGGCCGGCCGCGCGCTGCGCGGCGGTGCGGAGGTGACCCCGCCGGCCGCCCCGATCGTCTCGCCCGGCCTCGTCACCGGCGTGCGCCTGGCGCTGGGCGCGGCCTCAGACCGGGTGGAACTTGAAACCGGCCTGCGCATCGTCGCCGCCGCCCTGACCGACGTCGACGAGCGCTCGCGGCCGGTAATCTGACGGGGCCTGGCCCCGCCAGATCGGGTCGAGGCGTCAGTTCGGAAACTGCGCCTGGTCCTTGCCGTGCAGTTCGGGCCGATAGGGACCGGCCGGCAGACCGTGCCCCGGCACGCCGGCCGCGAGGGCGTTGGCTTGCATGGTCAGCGGCATGTAGTTCGGCGCCCCCTTCTCGAGCGCGGCCGTGACGGCGGCGGCGATCAGATCAGCCAGCGGATTGCCGCTGGAATTGCCCTGAGGCGAGTAGGCCATGGTCTGGGTGTCCTCCCAGACGGTCGCCCCCGTCTTGCAGCTCTTCAGCGCGTAGTCGAACTTCACGGTCGTGGTGGTCTTCAGCACGACGTACTTTGAATCCCACTGCTGGATGGTCACGAACAGCACGGTGTCGCACCCGAACAGCGAGCCCAGGCGACGCGGATCGGCGCCGTGCACCAGGCCGGCGTCCGACAGACCGTCGGTTTCCAGCACCTTCTTCACCATGTGGGCCGGGAAGACGTAGTAGCCGCGCTCGGCGAACGGCCGGCTGATCGTCGACAGGAAGAACTCCGGCGCGGTGACGCTGACGGTGTTGTTGAGCGTAGGCACCACCAGAATGCTGCGCGGATTCTCCGAGCGGAAGGTCGCGTAGTTCTTCGGCTTGGGCGGGGTGACGCAGGCGGCCAGCGAAGCGGCGACGCCGGCCAGGGCCAGCAGGCGAAGGGTTTTCTTCAGGCTGATCACGACTTGACCTCCGCCGTCTGGGTCATGGCCTTGGCCCGCTCGATGACGTTGGTCATGAACGGCCTGGCTTCGGGGAAGCGGCGCATCTCCTCCTCGAACAGCGGCACGGCGCGGGCCGTGTCCCCGTCCTCGAGATAGAGATAGCCCAGTTCGGCCAGCAGGCCTGGGGCCACGCGGTCGGTCTGACGGCCCTTGGCGATCGCGGTTTCCAGCGTCTGGCGATAGCCGGGACGGCGATCGGGCTTCTTGACGTAGGTGTAGAGCGCGCCTTCGTAGCCGCCCCACTCGAAGCGGGCGGGCGTGGCGCACGCGCCCAGCGAAAGAACCGCCGAAGCCACCAGGCCCCAGCTTGCGATCTTGCGGATCATCGTGAGATCTCCACGGCGACCTTGGATCCGGCGCCGACATAGATGTCCTTGTCGAAGACGACGCCGCCCGCTCCACGGACGACGACGCGATGCTTGCCCGGCGCCACCGGGTAGACGGCCTTCTTGCCGTCGAACACGACCGCCTGGCCGGCGGGCGCGCCATCGACTTCCAGCACGGCGCCGGCGGGAGCGAACCGCACGTAGAGGCCGCTGGCGGCCGCGCCCTGCTCGACGGTCGAGACAGGGTAGGCGCAGCCGGCGAGGGCCAGCGCCAGGGCGATGGGAGCGAGAATCCTCATCAGCGGGCCTCCACGACGAGCAGGGTTTTCGGGTCGCCGGCGACGGCGCCGTCGACGACGCGGGCGATGGCCCCTTCCGAAGCGCTGTCGTCGCCGAAGAACGACACCACCTCGAGGGTGGCGATCGGCTGGCCCGGAAGGCGGATCGGCAGGCCCGTCTGGGCGCTGGTCAGGGTCTCGCCGCGGGTTTCCAGCTTGAGGCGATCACCCACCTTCAGCCCCTGGCTGGGACCGCCGGAGATGAACACCTGGGCCCCGCGCACCTGCAGCACGTCGCTGAACCAGCGGCGCTCCTCCAGCTTCTGCAGGACGTTGGTCATCAGGTCGGAGATGGCCGCCGAGATGGCCTTGTCGTTCAGGGTCGAGTCGTAGCCGGCTTTGGAACCGAAGCCCGCGACCTCGCCGACCTCGACGCTCGCCGAACCCGTACCCTTGGTGCTGAAGAAGGCGTGGCCCGTGCGGACGTCGACCAGCCGCACCTCGACGGTGGCGCTGGCGATCTGGCGCATTTTCGAATTCAGGAAGCCGGACTTGCCCTCGACCTTCCGCCCGAACTCGGTGACCGAGCCGACGACGAGAGCGTCGACGCCGACCAGCTTGCCGTCGACGCCCGCGGCCTGCTGCTCACGCTGCAGACCGTCGAGATCGCCGCGGTCGAAGACGATGAACTT
This sequence comes from Caulobacter sp. CCNWLW153, assembly GCF_036889365.1. NCBI lineage: Bacteria > Pseudomonadati > Pseudomonadota > Alphaproteobacteria > Caulobacterales > Caulobacteraceae > Caulobacter > Caulobacter sp. CCNWLW153. Next base: position 136,377 of record NZ_JBAKFV010000008.1, on the reverse strand, counting down.
GCCGGAATCGACCAGGCGGCTGGTCAGCATGTCGGACGCCTGGTCCGCCAGCGGATCACGCTCGGCGTCGAGCAGGAGCGCCTTGCCGTAGCGCGTCGTGTTGGTGAAACGGCCGATCGCGATCTTGCGCTTCAAAAGCGGCTGATTTGCCGCCACGGCGGGTCGCTCCGCGTCCTGCGCGAACGCAGCACACGGCCCTGCGATGACCGTCAGCGCGGCCACCGCATACAATAGTCTCATGATTGCCCCCAAACTTGACCGTGCAGGCGTGCCACGCCTGCCGGAAAAGTCAATCCAAAGAAGAGTTTTCTGGCGCGGATACCGCTTTGATTGCTCCCGCGTCCTGGAGCGCCTTGATGAAGGCCGGATCCCCGAACAGGGCGTCAAGCGCGTCGGCCATGGCCGCGCTCAGGGCGGCCGCCGCGTTCTTTCCGCTGGCGACCTGCACGGGTTTGCGAGCCTTGCCCCTGAGCTCCCGCGCATAGAGGGGCTGGCCGGCCCCGGGCGCTACGGTGACGAGAAGCTCGACCTTGCCGTCGGCCCTTCCGGCCATGAAGCCATTGGTGAAGGTGTTGTAGAAGGTGGCGACCTTCACCTCGATCCTCGCGCCGCCCTCGGCGAGATCGTAGCCACGGCTTCGGAGCTCGACGAGAAGGCTCTCGCGCACGACGTCCGTCACCTCGCCCTCGAGACGAATGGCGGCCATCTCGGCGTTGTAGCCGTTGATCTTGGTCGAGATGCGCTCTCGATGTTCAGTGCGCGCATCGACGGCGACGACGGCGACCCTGATCGCATCGGCGCCGGGAACGACGACGGCGCCGGAGGCCGTGTAGGAAATCGGGACGACGTCTTCCACGAGGGCGCAGGCGCCCAAGCTCAGGCAAAGCCCGAAGGCTGCGAAGATCCTCAAGCGCTCCCCCCGGAATGCACTAAGGCCAAGCTGGCCTGGCGCGATCTTCCAGAGAAATACAACCTGGAGTCAATAAGAAAGAACGAGACTACTCCGCCGCGATCGCCTTGGCGTCCTTGGCGGCCTGCAGTTCGGCGGCCTTCTTCTCAACGAGCTCGACGATGTGGTCGATCATCCCCTCGTTGGACTGCTTGTGGTCGGGCTTGCCGGCCATGTAGACCATGCCCGCGCCGGCCCCGCCGCCGGTAAAGCCGATGTCGGTCATCAGGGCCTCGCCCGGACCGTTGACCACGCAGCCGATGATCGACAGCGACATCGGCGTCGAGATGTGGGCCAGGCGCTCTTCCAGCGTCTCCACCGTCTTGATGACGTTGAAGCCCTGACGGGCGCAGGACGGGCAGGCGATGATGTTGACGCCGCGGTGGCGCAGGCCCAGCGACTTCAGGATGTCGAAGCCGACCTTGATCTCCTCGACAGGGTCCGCGGCAAGGGAAACACGGATCGTGTCGCCGATGCCGGCCCACAGCATCGAGCCCATGCCGATGGCGCTCTTGACCGTGCCGGTGCGCAGGGCCCCGGCCTCGGTGACGCCCAGGTGCAACGGGCAATCGATGGCCTCAGCCAGCTGCTGGTAGGCCGCCACGGTCAGGAACGGGTCGGACGCCTTCACCGAGATCTTGAACTCGTGGAAGTCATGGTCCTGCAGGATCTTGGCGTGGTTGAGGGCGCTTTCGACCATCGCCTCGGGGCACGGCTCGCCGTAGCGTTCCAGCAGTTCCCGCTCCAGCGAACCGGCGTTGACGCCGATGCGGATCGAGCAGCCGTGGTCGCGGGCGGCGTTGACCACGTCGCGCACGCGGTCGGGGCTGCCGATGTTGCCCGGATTGATCCGCAGGCAGGCCGCGCCGGCCTTGGCCGCCTCGATGCCGCGCTTGTAGTGGAAGTGGATGTCGGCCACGAGCGGGACCTTCGCCTCGCGGGCGATGATCTTGAAGGCCTCGGTGCTTTCGACGTCGGGGCAGCTGACGCGCACGATGTCGGCGCCGGCCTCTTCCAGCTGACGGATCTGATTCAGCGTCGCGGCGGCGTCGCTGGTCAGGGTGTTGGTCATCGACTGCACCGAGATCGGCGCATCGCCGCCCACCTCGACACTGCCGACGCGGATCTTCCGCGACTTGCGACGCTCGATCATGCGCCAGGGACGGACGTGGGTGTGGTCTGCGGCCATGGCGCCAATCTAAGGGGTTTGGCGAAGGAACCCAAGGGCGTCACGGAAGCTTCGTGACGCCGCTCGGGAAGGATCGGTGGAAAGGATCAGCGGCGGGGCGTCGTCGCGGTCGCCGGGGCGACGGCGGGCTTGCCCGGCGCGGGCGCGGCGGCGGGCGCCGGCGCCAGCTTCGACAGCTGGGTCTGCGGGGCCGACAGGCGGCCGGTCAGCACCCCGCCCGTGAACACGTCGATCGAGGTCGGCTCGGAGACGTCGGCGACCAGACCGGGCGTGCGAGGAATGCGGAAGGCGTCGCCGGTCGACAGCCAGCGCGTGAAATAGACCGATCCGTCGGCGCCGCGCACGGTCAGCGAGGTCGACTTGCGGGCCTGCAGGATCACGCCGGCCGAGTCGGTCGGGGCCGCACCGTACATCGCGCCCTTGCCCTTGAACGGCGCGCCGAGGTTGGCGATCGCCTCCGGGGCGGCCTGGGCCTCGGCTTCCTTGCGGGCCTTGGCGGCGGCGGCCACGGCGTCGGCCGAACCGCCGGCGGCGGCGGCGGCCTCGAGACCGGGGGTCACATAGGGCGCGGGCGTGGTCGATTCGGCCGGGGCCGGCAGCGGCGCGCCGAGCGAAACGGCGCCGCCGGCCTGGGCCGGAACGGAGGTCGCCGGCGCGGCGGGCGCGGCCTGCGAGGCCACCTGGGCCTTGGGCTCGGCGTCGTGGGTCATGGCGCGCTGGGCGACGTTCCACAGCACGATGGCCCCGCCGACCAGCAGGCCGCCGGCCAGCAGCAGGCCAAGGCGCGGGTCGCGCTGGCGATGCACGCCGATCGGCGCGCGCAGCGGCTCGGCGTCGTCGTGGGCTTCGAGCTTGAAGCGGGCCACGGCCGCCTCGGGGTCCAGTCGCAGCAGGCCGGCCACGGCCTTGATGTAGCCGATGGTGAACGGGCGCGAGGGCAGCTCGTCCAGGCGCATGTCCTCCAGCGCCTCGACATAGGCCTGGCGGATGCGCGTGGCGTCGGCCACGTCCTGCAAGGTCATGCCATGGAACAGGCGGGCGGCGCGCAAGGCCTCGCCCAGGTCGACGCCATGGTCGACCGACGGCTGCGCCGGCGGCGCGGCCGTGTCGTCACGATCGCCTTCGGCGACCAGACTCAGATGGCTCACCGTGCCCGTGTCGAGCGGCATGACGAACAGATCACCCCAGAAAATTCGCGTCGCACGAGAGTCCGACCGATTTGCGCCGACGCTAGCCGGCATTCGTTAACATTCAATTGTGGATATCAAAGTAAGTGGCCGGATTCAATGAGCTAAACTTAGCCGCAAGGTTAACCGGCCATCAGTCTAGACGGCGACATAGAGCTTCCGGGCCAAGGTTTCGATCTCGCCCCGCAAGCTGCCGCCAGAGCCCTTCAGCAGGGCCTCGACATTGCGCCGGGCCGCTTCGCGATCGCACGACAGCACCATCTGCTTGACCGGTCCGATGCCGGCCGGCGGCATCGACAAACGGTCGAAACCCAAGGCCACCAAGGCGAAAGCCTCGAGCGGACGCCCCGCCATCTCGCCGCACACCGACACCTGGGTGCCCGTGTCCTCGCAGGCCTGCTGGATGGTCTTCAGCGCCCGCAAGGCCGCCGGCGACAGCGGGTCGTAGCGGTCCGACACCCGCGGATTGCCCCGGTCGGCGGCGAACAGGTACTGCATCAGGTCGTTGGTGCCGACCGACACGAAGTCGGTCATCGGCAGCAGCGCGTCCAAATGCCACAGAAGCGAGGGGGCTTCGACCATCGCCCCGACGTCGAGGCGCGCGGGCGCGGGCCGGCCGCGCTTCAGGGCCCAGGCCACCTCCTGGTCGACGAAGGCGCGGGCGGCGCGGAACTCGTCCACATTGGCCACCAGCGGGAACATGATCCGCAGCTCGCGGCCGTTGGCGGCCTTGATCAGGGCCCGGATCTGAAGGCGCAGCAGGGCCGGACGGTCCAGCCCCATGCGCACGGCGCGCCAGCCCAGGGCCGGATTGTCCTCGCGCTCAAGCTCCATGTACGGCAGCAGCTTGTCGCCGCCCAGGTCGAGCGTGCGGAAGGTCACGGGCATGCCGTCGGCCGCCTCCAGCACCTTCTCGTACAGCGTCGTCTGGGCCTCCAGCCGCGGCATCTCCTCGGCGACCATGAACTGGAACTCGGTGCGGAACAGGCCGATGCCCTCCGCCCCGGTCTCGCCCAGGATGTCGAGATCGACGGCCAGCCCCGCGTTCATCAGCAGGGTGATCTTGGAGCCGTCGCGGGTGAAGGCCGGCGTGTCGCGCAGGCGGGCGAACTCGGCCTTGCGCTGGGCGCGGACCTCCATCCGGGCCTTCAGCGCCTTGACCACGTCTGGGCGCGGCCGCAGCCAGGCCTCGGCGGTTTCGGCGTCGACCACCACGGGGTCGCCCTCGCTGACCCGGTCGCGCAGGCCGGCCAGGCGGCCGACGCACGGGATGTCCAGCGCCCGGGCCACGATGCCGGCGTGGCTGGCGGCCGAGCCTTCCTCGAGCAGTATGCCCTTCAGCTTGGTGCGGTCGTATTCCAGCAGGTCGGCCGGGCCCAGGTTGCGGGCGATCAGGATCGCGTCCTCGGGCAGCTGGCGCACGGCGTGGACGTCGCCCGACAGGTGGCGCAGCAACCGGTCGTTCAGGTCTTCCAGGTCGTGCAGGCGCTCGCGCAGATAGGGGTCGCGGGCCTGGCCAAGGCGGGCGCGATGCTCCGAACGCACCCGCTCGACCGCCGCCTCGGCGGTCAGGCCCGAGCGCACGGCCTCCTGCAAGCCGCGGTTCCAGCCCCGGTCATGGGCGAACAGGCGGTAGGTCTCGAGCACCTCGTACGACGCGCCGACCAGGCCGTGCTGGCCCTCCAGCATCTCGTCGATCTGGGTTTGCAGGGCCTCGATGGCGTAGGAGAGCCGGGCCTCCTCGGCCAGGGCGTCGTCCGACAGCAGTTGCTCGGGGGCCACCGGCTGCTCGTGCAGCACCGCCACGCCGTAAGCCAGGCCCTCGGCGAAGCGCGAGCCCTTCAGCCGCTCGGGCTTGTGCGGGGCCAGCTCGACGTCCTTGAGCTCGTCGGCGCCCAGCAGCTCGCTGGAACTGACCATCTCGGCCAGCACCATGGCGATGATCTGAAGGTCCTCGACCTCCTCGTCCTCGTAGACCCGCTCGGTGCGGTTCTGGACGACGAGTACGCCGATCGCCCGGCCGCCGCGCAGCAGCGGCACGGCCAGGAAGGCGTGATAGGGGTCTTCCCCCGTTTCCGGACGATAAGAGAATTGCGGGTGGCTGGCGGCGTCCGACAGGTTCAGCGGCCGGCCCAGGCGCATGGTCTCGCCGACCAGGCCTTCGCCCGGCTTCATGCGGGTGACGTGGACGGCGTCGCGTGACAGGCCTTCGGTGGCGAACAGTTCCAGGTCGCCCGAGGCGCGGCGCAGATAGATAGAGCAGACTTCGGCCACCATCGAGATGGCGATGGTGCGCACCACCATGTCGAGCTTGGCCTGGGCGGGTCCGCCGCCGGCCATGGCCTCGCGAATCTGGCGAAGCAGGCTTCTGGGTCCTCGAACGGCGATGCCGGGGCCTGCCATGTCGCCTGTCGTGCGCTCCCTTGGTTCCGACGTGTCGAAGCACGTCGTCCTCTCATCGGCGCTATAGCAGATTTCGCGCGCCGCACAGTGCGCGAGCACGGTTTTCCTTTACCTAAGGACGCAAAAAACGCCGCCCCTCCGGAAAGGGGCGGCGCCTTGCCTAGCTTGTCAGCGGTGAAGCTTAGCGACGCTGACCGTAGTAGTCGTAGCCGGTGTTGTAGCGATCGCCCTGGTAGCGACGGTTGTCGCGGCGGTCGTAGCGGTCATAGCCGTAGCGGTTGTCGCTGTAGTACGGGCGACGGTTGTCGTAGCGGCTGCTGTAGCGGTGATGACGCTTGTCGGTGGCGGTGGCCGCGCCGAGGGCGCCGCCGGCCAGGGCGCCGACCGCGATCGCGCCGCCGTCGCCGTCGCCCAGCATGGCGCCGGCCGCGCCGCCCAGGACAGCGCCCAGGATCGCGCGCTCGGTCTTGTTGCTCTTGCGGTCGCCGGCGAAGGCGGCCGAGGCGGGCAGGACCAGGGCGCCGGCGATGGCGGCGCTGATGGCGATCTTGCTGAACTTACCGAAGGTCTTCATGGCATTTGCTCCTTGTTCCAGAAGCGTCGCCAATCCCGAGGGCGGCGCTGTTGATGGCCTTTATGAGCCTCGCCGTTTGAACCCAGTCTGAACGCGCCTGTTCATGTTCGCGTCAGGTTTTTGTCCTGTTCTCACCCGTAAAATCCCCGCTTTCGCGGGGATTTTACGGATGGATGCCCCTACTCCCCCGCGTGCGCCGCCACCGGCCTATGCAGCCGCACCGACCAGATCACGCCGGCCAGCATCAGCACGATCGCCGCGCCCTCCAGCAGATGCGGCCAGCGGCCCTCGTGCAGGAAGCCGTAGAGCAGCGCGAACAGGGTCTCGAACACGATCAGCTGCCCCGACAGCGACAGCGGCAGCACGCGGCTGGCGGCGTTCCATAGGCCGTTGCCGATCACCGAAGCGCCGATGGCGACGGCGAAGCTGACCAGCCAGAACCAGGTCCAGGCGGCCGGCGGATGGGTCTTGCCACCGAGCATGAAGGCCGGGGCCACCAGCACCAGCGACAGCAGGCCCGTGGCCAGGCCCGTCAGCAGCGACCATTCGTGGCTGTTGAACTTGGGCGTGGCGGCCAGGCGGCGGGCGTTCCAGACGGCGTAGGCGGTCCACACCGCCAGGGCCAGGGTCGCGCCCAGCACGCCGAGGATCAGCTTGCTGGCCGGCGCGCCCGACGGCGCGGTGAACACCGCCACGTTGATGCAGACGCCGCCGGCGATGATCAGGGCCAGCGGCCCAGCCAAGGCCCGCAGGGGCGCGCCCTCCCCTTTGCGCGCGCCGGCCAGGGTGATGGTCACGGGCAGCAGGCCGATGATCAGCGAGGCCAAGGCGACGCCCGCCGTCTGCACGGCGACGGCCAGGCCCACATAGTAGACGAGGTTGCCCAGCAGGCTCAGCAGGGCCAGGTCGCGCCAGTCGCGGCCGTCCATGCGCGCCATGACCGACTTCCAGGTCGGGGCCAGCAGCACGGCGGCGGCCAGGCCGTAGGCGATGTAGCGCCCCGCCGTCATCTGCAACGGCGTGAAGGCGTCCAAGAGCTTCGGGGCCAGGAACACCCCGCCCCACAGCGCGCCGGCGACGAGGCCGTAGACAAGACCGAGCAGGAGGTTCCGGGGACTGATCATGGCCCGGACCTAGCAGGCGCGCGCGGCGCTGGCTTTGGCGAAAACTCCCGAAGATCGGGCGCGAACTACCATTCCGTTGCTCTCCGCCACAGCCCAGCTAAGCTCCCCGTCGAGCCCACGCAACCGAGCCGCGATCATGGCCCCATCCACCGACACGCCCGCCCCAAAGGCCAGCCCGGAAGACCTCTGGGCCGATCGCCTGAACGGCCTGATGCTGACCCTGCTGGGCGTGGCCTTCCTCGCCGGACTGGCGTTCTTCGGATGGTTCAAGATCGCGGGTCCGGGGCGGGGCAACACCGACCAGGACGTCTTCCCCTGGGCGTCCGCCCCGCTCGCCTTCGCCGCCATGGTCGGCCTGTTCATGATCGTCCGCGGCGCCAGGCATCTCTACAGGAGCTTCCGCGCCTAGCGCCGCCCCTTGCGCCAGGCCGCGGGCGTGACGCCCAGCACCGTCTTCATTCGCCGGGTCAGCGTGCTCTGGTCGCCGTGGCCGGTGCGGACGGCGATCTCGGCGACCGAAAGGGTTGGATCGTCCAGCAACTGCTGCGCCGCGCGCAGCCGCGCATCGGTCAGGGCCGCGTGCGGGGTCGCGCCATAGGCGGCGGCGAAACGGTCGAAGAAGCGGCTCTGGCTCATGCCTGCCTCGGCCGCCAGGTCGCGGACGGTCAGCGGCTGGTGATAGCGGGTCTCGATCATCGCCGCGGCGCGGGCCAGGCGCGGGTCGACGGCGACCGGACCGCTCGACAGGCCGCGCAGCAGGAGCGGCGTCCACAGGCCCGCGACCCCGTCGTCGATCCCGCCCGGCGCCTCGCCCGACAGGAAGCACAGCAGGCCCCGCACCGGACTGGTGACGCTGGCGAACGGCTTTTCGCGCAGGCGCTCGAACGGCGCCATCAGGGCGGCGCCGATGTCGGCCACCACGAACAGGTTCTCGCCGTCGGCGGCGCAGACGTGGCGCGCGCCCGGCGGGATCACCGCGGCGCTGCCCGGATCGACCCGGCCGCCCTTGCCGTCGATCTCGATCTCCAGCACGCCGCGACGCGGCAGCACGATCTGGTCGAAGTCGTGGGCGTGCGAGATCGCCTCGACGCTGTAGCGGCGGAAGGAAAGCTCTGCGGGGGCGGTCAGGTCGTGGCCCATGGTGGTGTTGTAGCGCCGGAAACGAATGTGTCCCACCGCCGCGATGACACAAAATCCCGCCCTCCCTAGGCCTCGTGCCCAGGGCCCATGGTCACGCCAGGCTGTACGCGACCGGACACGCTCCGCACGCGTGGTCACCAAGGGCGTTTATTTCAGAAGCGGCTGAACGATGGATCCTGGGCACGAGGCCCAGGAAAGCAAAAATGGGGTCAGCCGTGCCCGGGCAGGGCCAGGGGCTCCTCGGCGTCCATGACCAGGCGGCGGGCCTGCTGCAAGGCCGCGTCGATGTCGGATTCGATGAACTCGACCTGCAGGTCGGTCAGCGGATGGGGCGCGGCGATGACGTTGCGCAGGTAGTCGCGCTTTTCCGGCTCGGTCATGGTCCACCAGCCGACGGTGTGGCCTTCCTCGATCACGGCGTCGCCCATGGCCAGGAGGTCGTCGGTGTCGAAGATCGGCTGGCCGGGCTTTTCGGGGAACCACTGGCCGTCGTCGGGCAGGGCCTGGTCCAGCTGGCGCAGCAGGGCCGCCAGCCACGGGCTGATCAGCAGCGGTTTCTCGTAGCCGTCGCCGAACTTGGCGCGCAGCAGCAGGTCGTAGAGCAGCTCGAGCCCGGCGTCGCCGTGGAAGGTCACCGTCTTGGCGGCGGGATCGAACTTGAAGACGTCGGGCATGGGACTCTCGAAGGCTGGTGCGCCTTCCATAACGTCAGAGCACGACGTTTAGGCAACGATCGGCTCCCTCGAACCGCACGGGTTTGAGGGAGCCGGGATCCTTACAGCTGGTCCAGGCCGTACACGGCGTGCAGGGCGCGAACGGCCAGTTCGGTGTAGGCCGCGTCGATCAGGACCGAGATCTTGATCTCCGAGGTCGAGATGACCTGGATGTTGATGTTCTTTTCGGCCAGGGCCGCGAACATCGACTGGGCGACGCCGGCGTGCGAACGCATGCCCACGCCGATCACCGACACCTTGGCCACGTCCTCGTTGACGGCCACGTCCTCGAAGCCGATCTCGGCCTGGGCGCCGCGGACGATCTCCAGGGCCCGCGTGGCGTCACGCTTGCCGACGGTGAACTCCATGTTGGCGGTGTCGGCGCTGCGGGCGCGCGACTGCACGATCATGTCGACATTGACGTTGGCGTCGGCCAGGCGGCCGAAGATGGCCGAGGACACGCCCGGATGGTCGGGCAGGCCCAGCAGGGTGATCTTGGCTTCGTCGCGGCTGTAGGCGACGCCCGAGACGATGCGCTTTTCCATGATTTCTTCCTCGTCGCAGACGATCGTACCTTGGCCCGGGGCTTCGCCCGGCTCGACGAAACTCGACAGCACCCGCACCGGGACGCGATGGGCCATGGCCATCTCGACCGAACGGGTCTGCAGCACCTTGGCCCCCAGCGAGGCCATTTCCAGCATCTCTTCGTAGCTGATTTTGGCCAGGCGCTTGGCCTTGCTCTCGATCCGGGGGTCGGTGGTGTAGACCCCGTCCACGTCGGTGTAGATGTCGCAGGCACCCTTCACCGCGGCGGCGATGGCCACGGCGCTGGTGTCCGAACCGCCACGGCCCAGCGTGGTGATGCGCTGCTTGGACGTCACGCCCTGGAAGCCGGCGATGACGGCGATCTCGCCGTCCGCGAAGCAGGCTTCGAGGTTCTCCGGCGGGATCTCCTCGATCCGGGCGCGGCCATGGGCCTCGTCGGTGATGATCGGCACCTGCCAGCCCAGGAACGAACGGGCCTTGTGGCCCATGTTGCGCAGGGTCATGGCCAGCAGGCCGGCGGTCACCTGCTCGCCCGACGCCACGACGGCGTCGTACTCGTCGTCAGACTCCCGCAGGCCCGCGGCGGCGCGGCCGGCTCCGTCCGTCCAGGCGACCAGTTCGTTGGTCTTGCCCGACATGGCGGAAACGACGACGGCGACCTGCTTGCCCGTGGCGACTTCCGCGGCGACCAGGCGCGCCACCCGGCGGATGCGCTCCAGGTCGGCCACCGAGGTGCCGCCGAACTTCATCACCAGACGTGACACGTCTCTAAATCCTCGAACCAAAGCGGTTTTTTCTTGCGCCTTCGCGGCCGGAACCCGTCCTTCCGCGCAAGCCCGCGCCTTCTAGCGGGGCCTCGGCGCAACGGCAATGTCGCCGATGTGTCTTTTTTCTCGCAGCATGGCGCGAAAAATTGGCCGTGCTAGATACCGGGCCATGACCAGCGCCGCCCCCGACACCGCAGGAAGCACGCCCAACTGGAGCATCGACCCCGCCGACGTGGCGCGGTTCTCGGCGATCGCCGCCGAATGGTGGGACCCCAAGGGAAAGTTCGCGCCGCTGCACGTGTTCAATCCCTGCCGGCTGGCCTTCATCAGGGAGCAGGCGCTGGAGCGCTTCGGCCGCGACGGCAACGACCGCGCGCCGTTCGAGGGCCTGTCCCTGATCGACATCGGCTGCGGCGGCGGCCTGCTGTCCGAGCCGATGGCTCGCTTGGGCTTTTCGGTCACGGCCATCGACGCCTCGGAGAACAACATCAAGACCGCCGCGGCCCACGCCGCCGAGCAGGGTCTTTCGATCGGCTATCGCCCCGCCACCGCCGAGCAGTTGCTGGCCGAGGGCGCGGGCCCGTTCGACGTCGTCCTGACCATGGAGGTCATCGAGCACGTGGCCGATCCGGGCGCCTTCCTGCGCACCTGCGCCCAGTTGCTCAAGCCCGGCGGCCTGATGATCGTCGCTACCCTCAACCGCACGCTGAAGGCCCTGGCGTTCGCCAAGATCGGCGCGGAGTACGTCCTGCGCTGGGTGCCGCCCGGCACCCACGAGTGGAAGCAGTTCCTCAAGCCCGAGGAGCTTCGCGCCTTCCTGGCCGGCGAACCGGTCGAGATGCATGGCCCGTTCGGCGTGGCCTACAATCCGCTGACCGGTCGCTGGAGCCGCTCCACCGACGTCGACATCAACTACATGATGACGGTCACCAAACCGGCGGCGTGACGCAGAACGCGGTTCGCGGTATGTTTCCTGCCGTTATGACCAAGTTCGAGACCATCGAGATCGAAAGCCGGGTCGTAGACCATGTCCGCAAGCTCGCGCGAAAGCGTGGCGGCAGCTTATCGGAGGCCATCGACGCGGCGGTGCTCGCCACCTTGGAGCGGGATCGGGCGAACCAATCGGCCGCGCCCTTGGTGGATCTCGACGAGGTCGCCCGAATAGCGGCCCGATTCCGAGCCCTTCCCGAACGTGCGCCCATGCCGTCCGACGCCGACTTCTACGACGCCGACGGCCTGCCACTTTGATCGCCGTCGACGCCTCCGCGATCGTCGCCATACTGCTGGGCGAGCCGGAGGCCGCCGCATTCACCGCCAGGCTTCATGCCGAACAGGACGGCCGCATGATGTCGGCGTCAACTATTGGGAAGTGTTGGCCAAGGCCGAGGTCTCCAGGGGCGAGACCGGACGGCAGGAAGCGGAACACCTCCTTCAAGCGCTGCGGATCGAGATCCATCCCGCTGACGCCGAACAGACTCGGCTCGCCATCGAGGCCTTCGTTCGTTTCGGCCGCCATACACCCGCCAAGCTGAACCTCGGCGACTGCTTCGCCTACGCCCTGGCAGCGACCCACGGCGGCGGAGCGCTGCTCTACAAGGGTGAGGACTTCGCGCGCACCGACCTGAAGTCCGAGCTGAAAGAGGCTTGACCCCGCGCAGCCGCAAGCCAACCTCCGGCTGTAACCTTCGGAGCACCCGCCATGTCCGTCCTGCTGATCGCCCTCGCCGCCGCCCTGCCCTCGCTGGCCGGGGATTTCGACGGCGACGGCAAGGTCGACCAGGCCCGGCTGGAGCCGCGCGGCGGGGCCCATGTGCTGGTGGTCGAGCGCGGCGCGGCGCCGGGCAAGCCGGAAACCATCACCCTGGTGGCCGACGCCGCCGGCTTCTTCATCGCCGCCCAGCCGCCGGGAACCTATCCCACGACCTGCGCCAAGGACGTCGGCGCGCCCTGCGCCGCCGACGAGCCGCGCAAGGTCGAGCTGAAGGCCCCTGCCCTGTCGTTCGGAACCGAGGAAGCTTCGCTGGCCGTCGCGGTCTGGACGGGCGAGCGCTTCGCCGTCACGTGGCTGAACGACTGATACGGCCGCTTTCGGGAACCTTGGCCTTCGCCGCGACTTATTCCGCCGCAGGGACTTTGAACCCGAGCCGGCGTCTTGTGGGGCGGGACGCCGGCTCGTTCGTCGGAACGGAGACTTCCCCATGACTTCCCGCCGCATGGCTTGGCTGATGGCCGGCGCCGTCGCCATCAGCACGGCCGCGCCAGCGCTGGCCCAGGACGCCGGCTACCAGCAGCAGCTGCGCACCTACGAGGAGCAGCGCTCGTCCTACGAGGCCCGCCGGGCCGACTACGACAGCCGCCAGGCCCAGTACGACGCCGACCGCGCCGCCTACGAACGCGCCCGCAGCGATTACGACCGCCGCTATGGCTCTGGCGCCTATGACCGTCGCTATCCGGACGAGGCTCGCCGCTGGCGCACGCCCGCCTATCCGACCAGCAACGACTATTACGGCGAGCAGCGCCAGTTCGAGGCCGATCGCGCCGCCTACGAGCGGGCCCGCGACCGCTACGACACCCGCAACGGCCGCGGCGCCTATGATCGCCGCTATCCCGACGAAGCCCGCCGCTTCGACACCAGCGGCTACGACAACCGAAACTCGGCCGACTACGACGCCCAGCGCCGCCAGTGGGAGTCCGACCGCGCCGCTTACGAGCGGGCCCGCGACGATTACGACCGCCGCTACGGCCGCGGCGCCTATGACCGTCGCTACCCGACCGAGGCCGGACGCTGGGACGACGGCCCGCCTCCGCCCGCCTATGCTGGCGGTTCTGGCCTGTCGGGCGGCTATACCGACCCGTGCCGCGACGACGCCAAGCGCAACGCCACCGCCGGCGGCGTGATCGGCGCCCTGGCCGGCGCGGTGATCGGCTCCAACGTCGCCGCCCGCAACGCCCGCACCGAGGGCGCCGTGCTCGGGGCCCTGGCCGGCGCGGGCGTCGGCGCGGCGATCGGCAACTCGGCCGCCAAGGCCCGCTGCGACACCCGCGGCCAGTACTGGTCGTACGAGGACACCGTGCCCTATCGCGAAAGCGCCGAGTATCGCGACCGGGCCGGCGGCTATTCGGAATGGAACCGCTACAGCGAGCGCAAATGCCGCCTGGCCCCGGCCCAGACCGAGTACCAGGGCCGCAACGAGACCCGCTATGTCCGCGTCTGCCCCGACAACGACAACCGCTACCGTCTCGAAGGCTGACGCCAAAGCCGAGCTCCGCGTCGGGCGCCCGACATAGAACCGACACGGAGCTTCGGCGTTATCTCCCGCAAGGGACACGAACACACGCTCTCAAACGGAGGTCGCCATGCGCGCCCAAATGAAAACTCTCGTCGTCGCGGTGGGCCTCGCCTTCGCCGCGTCCACCGTCGCCGTCACCGCCGCCGAGGCCCAGCAGCGCCGCGAACGCGTGCTCGTCTGCAAGAGCACCAAGAAGGCGCGCAACAAGGGCACGGTGATCGGCGGCCTGACTGGCGGCACGCTCGGCGCGGCCGTGGCCGGCAACGGCGCCAAGACCGAGGGCGCGATCCTCGGCGGCGTGGTCGGCGCGGTGGCCGGCAACCAGATCGCCAAGAAGAACTCCAAGAAGAACTGCCACTACGAGTACCGCTACCGCTAAGCGGACTCGCTGCTCGGTCGGATGGCCCGTCCCCTCGCGGGGGCGGGCCTTTTTCGTGCGCGCTTGAACGATGCGGCCAGCACGGCCGAGGCCGCATCGTTCAAGCCCCGCGGCGCGCGGCCCATCATGGTCTGGCGACCCTGCCGCGAGGAGCACGACCATGGCCGAGAGCCTGACCATCCAGACCGACGACGGAAGCTTCCAGGCCCTGGTCTTCCGCCCCGACACGCCCGGCCCGGCGCCGGTCGTCGTGGTCGTGCAGGAGATCTTCGGCGTCAACGCCGGCATCCGCCTGATCGCGGCCGAATACGCCGTGCAGGGCTTCATCGCCGTCTGCCCCGACCTCTTCTGGCGGGTCGAGCCGGGCCTCTCGATGTCGGAGAACCTCGAGGAGAACTGGAAGAAGGCCATCGACATCTACAGCGCCTATGACTTCGACCAGGGCGCGGCCGACGTGCTCAAGACGGTGGAGGCCGCCCGCGGCATCGAAGGCGGCAACGGCAAGGTCGGCCTGACCGGCTACTGCCTGGGCGGCCTGATGACCTTCCTCGGCGCGGCCCGCGGCGCGCCTGACGCGGCGGTGGCCTATTACGGCGGCGGCACCGAGCGCTATGTCGGCGAAGCGGACGGCGTTAAGGCCCCGCTCCTCATGCACCTGGCCGGCGAGGACGAATTCATCGGCCCCGAGGCCCGCGCGGCCATCGTCGAGGCCCTGGCCGGCCGCCCCAATGTCGAGGTCCACGTCTATCCGGGCCGCAACCACGCCTTCGCCCGTCCCGGCGGCAACCACTACGACAAGGCCGACGCCGAGACCGCCAACGGCCGCACCCTGGCGTTCTTCAAGGAGAAGCTGGGTTAGGCGGCCCTCTTAGTCGTCACCCCGGAAAGCGCGCAGCGCTTTTCCGGGATGACGACCCTTTGGTTGATTGGAGAAGCCCTCAGTTCACCTCGGTCTTCTTCGGCGGCGCGGGCGGCAGGGCGGCGACCTTGACGCCGTCCTCCAGCAGGGCCTTGACCTCCTTGGGCGAGGCCTCGCCGTAGATGCCGCGCTCCTCGGACTTGCCCTCATGGATGTCGCGGGCCTCCTTGGCGAAACGGTCGCCGACATAGTCGAAGTTCTCCTCGACCTCGCGGCGCACCTCGCTCATGGCGGTCATCATCATCTCGCGCATGCGGACGTCGGGCTCGGGGGCCGAACGCTGGGCCTTCGTGCCGGCCACGGCCGGGGCCATGATCTGCTTGCGCACGCCGGTCGAGCCGCACACCGGGCATTCGACGAGGCCGCGGGCGGCCTGGTCGTCATAGTCGCCCGACGAGCCGAACCAGCCTTCGAACTCGTGCGCGTGGTCACAGGCGAGCGCGTACTTGATCATGATCCTGATATGGGGTCAGGGACCCGTGAACGCACGGGCGTTGGCCAGGACCGGGATGGCCGCGCGGGCCTTGTCGGCGGCGGAAAGATCAAGGTCGGCGATCAGCACGCCTGGCTCGTCGTGGTCAAGCTTGCCAAGCACCTCGCCCCACGGGCCGATGGCGATCGAGCGGCCCCAGGTGCCTCGCCCGTCCTCATGGAAGCCGCCTTGCGCGGCGGCGATCACGAACGAGCCGGTCTCAATGGCCCGGGCGCGCAGCAGCACCTCCCAGTGGGCCTCGCCGGTGGGCCGGGTGAAGGCGGCCGGGGCGGTGATCACCTTGGCCCCCGCCAGCGCCAGGGCCCGATGCAGGGCCGGAAAGCGCATGTCGTAGCAGATGGTCAGGCCCGTCGGCCCCATCGAGGTATCAACCACCACCGCCCGGTCGCCGGGCGTGTAGACGGCCGACTCCCTGGCCGTCTCGCCGGTCGGCAGTTGCACGTCGAACATGTGCAGCTTGTCATAGGTCGCCACGATCGCGCCCGTGGGGTCGATCACGGCTTGGCGGTTGGCGGCTTTTCCGTCTTCGCGCAGCACCAGGGCCGAGCCGACATCGATCCAGACCCCGTACTCGCGCGCCAGCGCCTGCAGCCCGCGCACCACCACGTCGTCCTCCAGGGGGACGAGGGTGGGCAGCAGCTTCTCCTTGTCCTTCTGCAAAACGTTGACGGCTTCGGGCGTCAGGATGAACTGCGCGCCAGCCTCGGCGGCCTGGCGGACCAGCGGCGCCACATGATCGAGCGCCGCGGCCTGGGTCGCGGGGGTGCGCGTCTGGACGAGACCGACTCGGACGGTCGTCATGCGGCCAGCAGCGGATCCAGCCGGCCCTCGCGCTCGAGCGCCATCATGTCGTCGCAGCCGCCGATGTGCTGCTCGCCCACGAAGATCTGCGGGAAGGTGTTGCGACCCGAGCGGTCCATCATTTCCTGACGCAGCTTGGGGTCCATGCCGGCTTCGATCTCGGTGAAGTCGGCGCCCTTGTCGTTGAGCAGCTTCAGGGCGCGGGCGCAGTAGCCGCAGAAGGGACGGGTGTAGATGGTGACCTTGGCCATTTCGGTTCCAAAGGGTTGGATTCCCGCCCTCATATAGGACGGCTTCGCATTTCTGTAACGCGCGCGACGACGGTCAGGTCGACAGCCGACGCTCCGGCCGCCAGCAGCGCCCGCGCGCAGCCCTCGGCGGTGGCTCCCGTGGTCAGCACGTCGTCGACCAGCAGCACCCGTTTTCCCTCGACCAGAGGCCGCTTGCGGTCGGGCACGGCGAAGGCGGCGGCGACGTTGCGGCGACGGCCGTCGGCCGACTTGCCGCCCTGGCTGGCGGTGTCGCGTTTTCGGATCAGGGCGTCGGCCAGATAGGGCCGCCCCGCCGCACGGGCCAGGGGCCGGGCGATCTCGGCGGCCTGGTTGTAGCGGCGACGCAGCAGGCGCGAGCGGTGCATCGGCACTGGAAGCACCACATCGGCCTCTTCCAGCAGGTCGAACGCGGCGCGCGAGATCCAGCGGGCGAACAGGCCCGACAGGTCGGTGCGGTCGGCGTGCTTCAGCTTCAGCACGAGGTCGCGGGAATGTTCGTCATAGAGGCAGGCGGCCCTGGCCCGCGCGAAGGCCCTGGGCCGCGCCAGGCACAGCGCGCACCGCGGCTCGCCCTGGTCGAAGGGAAACGGCGCGCCGCAGCCGTCGCAGACTGGTCCGTCGAGGAAGGCGATGCGGCTCCAGGCGCCGGCCGCAAGGCCCGAGGTCAGGGCCGGCTCGCCGTCGAAGGCGCGTGGCGGCAGGACCAGGTCGAGCAGGCCTCTTCCGAGCCCGAACAGACGTGGACCGGGTTTCCATCGGAGGAAGGAATCGCCATGTTCCGCCCGCATGACCAGTTCGCCCCTCCTTTTCGACCGCGACCTCCTCCGAGCCCGCCTCGACCGCGCCGCGCCGCACTTCGGCCAGGCCGGCTTCCTCAAGGCGCGGGCCGCGGGTGACGCGGTCATGCGGCTGGAGGCGATCCTGCGGGAGTTTCCGGTCGCCGTCGATCTCGGAAGCCGAGACGGCGCTTTCCGGGCGGCGCTGTCGGAAAGCGACGCCGCCGGCAAGATCGGCCTCTTGATCGACACCGACCTGTCGGCCCGCATGCTGGCCGGGCGTGGCGGCGCCACCGTGGTCGCCGACGAAGAGCGCCTGCCGTTCGGCGACGAGACGCTGGATCTCGTGGTCTCGACCCTCGCCCTGCACTGGACCAACGACCTGGTGGGCGCCCTGATCCAGATCCGCCGGGCCCTCAGGCCCGACGGCCTCTTCATCGGGGCCCTGTTCGGCGGCGCCACCCTGACCGAGCTTCGCCAGTCGCTGATGGCGGCCGAGGACGAAATCTCGGGCGGCGTCTCCATGCGTGTCTCGCCCTTCGCCGACACGGTGGACGCGGCGGGCCTGCTGCAACGCGCCGGCTTCACCCTGCCGGTGGCCGACATCGATCGCGTCAAGGTGCGCTACGCCCACCCGATCGCCCTGCTGCAGGACCTGCGCCGCATGGGCGAGACCAGCGTGCTGCTCGACCGCTCGCGCAAGCCCCTGACCCGCAAGCTGCTGTTCCGGGCGCTGGAGATCTACCGGGAGCGCTTCGCCGAGGCCGACGGCCGCGTGCCCGCCACCTTCGAGATCGTCACCGCCACCGGCTGGGCCCCGCACGACAGCCAGCAGAAGCCCCTGCGCCCAGGCTCGGCCAAGATGCGGCTGGCCGATGCGCTGGGGGTGAAGGAGCAGCCGGCGGGCGACAAGGCGGGGTAAGCGATCCTCCCCCTGAAGGGGGAGGTGTCGGCGAAGCCGACGGAGGGGGAAAGTCAGTGACGACCTTCCGACGCCCCGAAAGCTGAAAACGTCCCCCCTCCGGCCCTCCGGGCCACCTCCCCCCTGAAGGGGGAGGATCTATTGGCGCCGACTTCAAGATGCTCCCCCTCTGGGGGAGCTGTCGCGGAGCGACTGAGGGATCTAACTGACGATGAACGTCGCCGCCTTCCTGGCTCCGACATCCCGCGCCGGCCCAACCACAACCGCCCCGTCGCGGTGCGTCAGATACCCGCCGCCCGGCGCCTGGAACGACACGCCCTTGCCGGCTAGGCCCTTCACGCGCTTGAAGGCAGTCGCCTTGTCGCCCGGCCCAATCGCGACAACACCCCCCTCGACCTTCAGCCCATGCCCCGGTCGCAGGATCGGCTCCAGGATCACCGCTCCGCCCGCGCCGGCCTTCTGGCGCAGCTGGGTCGTGGCCAGCGGCCCCTCGCCGACGGCCACCGCCTCGCCGTCGACGCGCAGAAAGGCGCCCGGACGGTCCAGCGGCGAGAAGCGGTCGGGGATCTCGCCCGCTCCAGCCGGCACGCCGAAGTCGGGCGTCCCGTCGGGCTTGTAGTAGAGGCGCTGCACCCGCGTGTGGCGGTTGGGATCGAACAGCGGGTTGCCCTTGATGGCCTTGTAGTCGCGACCGTGGAACACCAGGACGTCGCGGCCCTGCTCGTCGACGGTGAACGAGTTGTGGCCCGGGCCCCAGACGCCGGTCTCCTCCGTAGACACGAACACCGGCGCCGGCGACTTCGTCCACGAGCCCTGCGCCATCAGGTCGGCGTCCGCGTCGGCGGTCAGCAGCCCCAGGCAGTAGCGGTCGTCGGTGGCGCTGGCCGAGTAGGCGATGAAGACGCGGCCGTTGCGGATCAGCACCGCCGGCGCCTCGGCCACCTTGAAGCCGCGCACCTCCCAGTCCAGCGTCGGCACGGTGAGGCGCACCGGCGGCCGGCCAAGGGTCAGGGGCGTGGCCAGCGGCGCGAGGTAGAGGTTGCTGTTGGTCTCGATCCCCGGCTCCTTCTGCGCCCAGCAGAACCAGCGCACGCCCTTGTGGTGGAAGATCGTCGAGTCGAGGTTGAAGCTGTCCCACGGGGTCTGCACCTCGCCCAGCAGGCTCCAGGTCCCGGTCAGGGCGTTTCTGCCCTCGCAGCGCAGGACGTAGGTGCGAATCCGGAACGGCTGGCCCTTGTCGCCTGCGGCGAAATACATGTGCCACGCGCCGTCCAGCCAATGCAGTTCGGGGGCCCAGATATAGCCGCCCAGCTTGCCTTCCGTCGGCCGCCGCCAGATCACCGCCTCTTGCGCGGTGGACAGTCCCGCCAGGGTGCGCGAGCGGCGCACGACCAGCCGGTCGTACTCCGGCACCGAGCCGGTCAGGTAGTAGTAGCCGTCGGCGTGCTTGAAGACCTGGGCGTCGGCCCGCTGGCGCACGACCGGATTGACCAGCGGGGCGGCTTGCGCCGCCTGCGCGCCGCCCGCCAGGCCACTGAACCCCAAGGCCCCCGCGCCAGCCAGCAGGATGCGTCGCGAAGGCTGCGGGTCGAAAGTCGTCACGGTCGTTTCCTCAAACGCTTCGCGCCTTCGCGCGATTTGTCTGAGTTAAAGCACATCCCTTAGCCAGGCGACCAGCGGAAGGTCGGCCGGCGGCATGTCGTAGTCCGACAACTTGTCAGGCTTCACCCAGGCCATGGCCTTGTGCTCCTTGGCCGTGACCAGCCCCTCCCAGCGACGCAGCAGGTAAAGCGGCATCAGCAGGTGGAACTTCTCGTAGGTGTGCGAGGCGAAGACGAAGGGCGCCAGGCAGGCCTGGGCGACGGTGATCCCCAGCTCCTCGTGCAGTTCGCGGATCAGGCACTCTTCGGGCGTCTCGCCCTTCTCGACCTTGCCGCCCGGGAACTCCCACAGGCCCGCCAGCGACTTGCCCTCGGGGCGCTGGCAGATCAGCACCCGCCCGTCGACGTCGATCAGGGCGGCGGCGGCGACCAGGACGATGGGGCGGTCGGCGGGAGGAGCGGCTGGCGAGTTCATGCCCGATCCATCGCGGGCTTTGCCCACCCTGGCAACTCCCTCGTGGCGACGAACGTTGCCCAGGGGTCATTGCCAAGGAGGAACGCCATGTCGCTGGACGATCGGCTGGTGAAGAGCGGCGACCTGATCGGGGTCGCGGTCACCGATCCCAAGGGCCACAAGCTGGGCGTGATCCGCGAGGTCTTCGTCGACCGCGACGCCGGGATCGGCCGCTATGTCGCCGTGGAGCCCGCCGGCCTGTTCACCGGCGGCAAGTACCACCCCCTGCCCTGGCGCATCCTGACCTTCGACGACAAGGGGCAGGCCTACGCCACCGACCTGTCGAAGGAGCGCTTCAAGGACAGCCCCGCCTACGACCGCGACCAGCTGTCGAGGGCCTCCTACGGCTGGGCCGAGCAGGTGGAGCGGTATTTCGAGGGTTAGGCAGGATGCTCCCCCTTGAGGGGGAGCTGTCGCGAAGCGACTGAGGGGGAAGTGATCGCGGCAGCTCAGCAGCCGCTTCCCCCTCCGACCCTGCGGGCCACCTCCCCCTTGAGGGGGAGGATTTCTACGCCTCCTCCACCGCCGCGACCCGCTTCAGCGCTGCCCCCAATTCCTCCACCATCTCCGGCGTCGTCGCCCACGAGCACATGAAGCGGGCCGAGCCGTCCAGGAAGCGGTAGACGAACCAGCCCTCGCCGCGCAGGCGCTCCAGCGCGGCGTCGCTCATGGTCACGAAGACGCCGTTGGCCTCCACCGGGTGGGCGATCGGATAGGGCATCAGCGCGGCCAGTTTGCGGGCCATGGCGTTGGCGTGCGCCGCGCGGGCCGCCCAGGGTCCCGTCCCGCCGTTCTCGTCCAGCAGCGCCAGCCACGGAGCGGCCAGGAAGCGGCCCTTGGAGACCAGCTGGCCGGCGTGCTTGATCCGCGCGTCCAGGCGGCGGCGATGGGCGGGGTCGAGGAACACCACCGCCTCGGTCGGTGTCGAGCCGGCCTTGGTGCCGCCCATGACCAGGATGTCGACGCCCAGGCGCTTGACGGCCTTCAGGTCGAAGCCCGCCGCCACGGCGTTGGCCAGCCGCGCGCCGTCCAGGTGCACGCCGTAACCCCGGGCCTTGGCCGGATCGATCAGGGCCTTGAGGGCGGCTTCCGAATAGACCGTGCCGTATTCGGTGGCCGTGGTCAGCGACAGGGCCGCGGCCGGCTGGCGGTAGGAGACGTCGGGCTGGGCCAGGGCCGCCTCCAGCGCCGCCGGCTCGATCTTGCCCGAGGCGCCCGGCAGGCCGATCAGCCCCACGCCCTGGCCAAAGAAGCCCGGCGCGCCGGTCTCGTCGGTGCAGATGTGGGCGTGCTCGTGGGCCAGAACCGCCTCGTGCGGCGAGGCCAGCAGGGTCAGGGCGAAGGCGTTGGCCGCCGTGCCCGACGGCATGAACCTGACCTCGGCGTCGACGTCCAGCGCCGCGCGGATCCGATCGCCGGCCGCCTGGCTGACATGGTCGCTCCCATAACCCGACGCCGTACCGGCGTTGGCCGCCATCAGCGCCTCCATCACCTCGGGCATGGCGCCGGCGACGTTGTCGGAGGCGAAGTCGTAGCGGGCCATGGGCGGATCACTCGGCAAGGAAAACAGGCCGCCTCGATGCCGGGCTTTCGCCCCGCGATCAAGCCGCCCCGTCAGGCCGCCGGCGCGGCCCGCAGCGCCCGGATCTTCGGCCACAGCATGTTGACCGCCAGGCCGGCCAGGACGAGGCCCGCCGCCATCAGCTTCCAGGCCGGCAGGCCCTCGCCCAGCAGCAGCGCCGAGGCGCTCATGCCGAACACCGGCACCAGCAGCGCCATCGGCGTGATGGTGGCGGCCGGATGGCGCGCCAGCAGCCAGCCCCAGGCGCCGTAGCCGAACATGGTGTTGCCCACCGCCTGCCAGACGACGGCCAGCCAGGTGCCGAGGTCGGCGCCGAGCACGCCCCTGACCATGGCCGGCCAGCCCTCCAGCCACAGCGCCATGACCAGCAGCGGCGGGATCGAGAACAGGCTGGCCCAGACCACGTAGCCGAGCATGTTCACCGGCCCGGCCTGGCGGGCGACGATGTTGCCGCAGCCCCAGCTGAGCGCCGCCAGCAGGCCCAGCCCCACGCCCAGCGGCGTGGCCGAGCCGCCGCCGTGCAGGGCGATGATCGCGATCCCGGCCACGGCCAGCAGGAGGGCGACAACCTGGAAGCCCCGCACCCGCTCGCGGTTGATCTGCATGGCCAGGGCGATGGTGAAGAACACCTGGGTCTGCAGGATCAGCGAGGCCAGGCCCGGCGAGATGTGACCCTTCATGGCCACGAACAGCAGGCCAAACTGCCCCGCCCCGATCAGCAGCCCGTAGCCGGCCAGATTGAGCCAAGACACGGCCGGCTTCTTGACGAAGAACACCAGCGGCAGCAGCACGAAGGTGAAGCGCAGGGTCGCGAAGGTCAGCGGCGGCAGGTGGTTCAGCGCCTGGCGGATGACCACGAAGTTGGTCCCCCACACCGCCACCACCGCCAGGGCCAGCAGGAAATGGCGAAGCGGCAGGGAACTGGGCATGGACGGGCACTCCTCGGACGGGCCCTAACTAGGCCTTGGGGATGTCGGGGGAAACCGCCTCCTGGCCCATTTTTGTCCGAGCCTCTCCGCGAGGGCCAGGATGTCGCGGCCGAGGGGACGGAATGGCCGCATCATCCGACCACTGAGTATTCAGGCGCACGCGCCACAGTAAACGCGCCCGAAATCACTGTGACGCGGCCGTGAAGTTTTCGCGAAACCCGTAGTCTCCACGGTCAAGTTTAGCACCTCGTTAGGTGTGAAACCGCCATTCACCCTCGCGAGTGGAGGCGTATTTCGATGTTCACCCTGCGCGACACCGTTTCTTCCCTGGCCCCGGCGCGGGCGGAAGATCTCGGCAAGACGCTGTACGAGCGGTTCCGCGAGGAACCCGACACCTTGATCATCCCGGTGCTCGACGCCGACGACCGCCCCGTGGGCCTGGTCGAGCGCAACGCCTTCTTCCTGCGCATGGCCGCCGAGTACGGCCGCGCCCTCTACGCCAACCGCCCCATCGAAGTGCTGATGGACAACCAGCCGCTGGTCGTCGAGGCCGACGTCGAGCTGGCCGCCTTCACCAATGACAGCCTCTCCTACCGGGCCAGCGACCTGCTGCGCGGCTTCATCGTCACCGACGGCGGGCGCTATCTGGGCGTGGGCACGGTGATCGGGCTGCTGCAGGCCGCCAGCGAGACCAACCGCCGCAACCTCGACGCCCTGGCCGAGGCCAAGGCCGACGAGGAACGCGCCCGCACCTTCATGACCGCCGTGGTCGAGTCCATCCCGTCGATGGTGTTCGTCAAGCGCGCTTCGGACCAGAGCTACGTCCTGCTCAACCGCGCCGGCGAGAAGATCCTGGGCTATTCGCGCCAGGAGATGATCGGCCGCACCGACGAGGCCTTCTTCGATCCGGTGCAGGCGGCGATCTATCACGCCCGCGACGCCGAGGTCGTGCGCTCGGGCGAGGTCAAGGTCATCGAGGAGGACCTGATCCCCCGCAAGGACGGCACCACCGCCATCCTGCGCACCAAGAAGATCGCCATTCTCGACGCCGAGGGCCGCCCCGAATACCTGCTGGGCGTCTCCGAGGACATCGCCGAGCGCAAGCGGGCCGAGGCCCAGATCGCCCGCCTGGCGCACTACGATCCGCTGACCGAGCTGCCCAACCGCCTGCTGTTCCACAAGGACCTGTCGGACGCCCTGGCCCGCGCCGCCCGCCGCGAGGACCTGGTGGCCGTGCACTGCGTCGACCTGGACCGCTTCAAGGTGGTCAACGACACCCTGGGCCACCCCGTCGGCGACGCCCTGCTGAAGGCCGCCGCCGAGCGCCTGCGCAACTGCGTCCGCGACGGCGACACCGTGGCCCGCCTGGGCGGCGACGAGTTCGCCGTGGTGCAGATGGGCTTGACCGACCTCTCCGGCGCCACGCGCCTGGCCGCCCGCATCGTCGAGGCCCTGGAGGCGCCGTTCGACCTTCTGGGCCACCAGGTGGTGATCGGCGGCAGCGTCGGCGTCGCCGTCTCGCCCGACGACGGCCTGGACTGCGACGAGCTGCTCAAGAAGGCCGACATGGCCCTCTATCGCGCCAAGGCCGACGGCAAGGGCACCTTCCACTTCTTCGAGCGAGCCATGGACGAGCAGCTGCAGGCTCGCCGCGCCCTGGAGCTGGACCTGCGCAAGGCGCTCGCCGAAGGCCAGTTCGAACTCTTCTACCAGCCGCTGTTCGACCTGGAGGCCGACCGCGTCACCGGCTGCGAGGCCCTGCTGCGCTGGTTCCATCCCGAGCGCGGCATGGTCTCGCCCGGCGAGTTCATCCCCCTGGCCGAGGAGATCGGCCTGATCGGCGCCCTGGGCGACTGGGTGCTGCGCGCCGCCTGCGACGAGGCCGCCCGCTGGCCCCAGCACGTGCGCCTGGCGGTGAACCTGTCGCCCGCCCAGTTCCGCGACCGGCGCCTGGCCGCCACCGTCGTCCAGGCCCTGGCCGCCTCGGGCCTGGCCGCCGAGCGCCTGGAGCTGGAGATCACCGAGAGCGTGCTGCTCCAGGACAGCGCCTCGAACATGGCCATCCTGCACGACCTGAAAGCCCTGGGCGTGCGCATCTCGATGGACGACTTCGGCACGGGCTATTCGTCGCTGAGCTACCTGCGCAGCTTCCCGTTCGACAAGATCAAGATCGACCAGACCTTCGTGCGCGACATCCTCGACGACGCCGACGCCCTGGCGATCATCAAGGCCGTGCTCGACCTGGGCGCCAGCCTGGGCATCACCACCACCGCCGAGGGCGTGGAATCCGAGGAACAGCTGCACGAACTGCGCCGCCAGGGTTGCGGCGAGATCCAGGGCTACTTCATCAGCCGCCCCAAGCCGGCGGCCGAGATCGCCGCGCTGCTGGGGGTGGCGTCCGCCGCCTCGCGCGGGCTGTCGGAGGTGGTGGCGTTTTCGACGGGGGTGTCGGCCTCGGAGATCCTCCCCCCGAAGAGGGAGGCGGCCCGTAGGGCCGGAGGGGGAAGCGGCTGCTGAACCGCCCCGCTCACTTCCCCCTCAGTCGCTCCGCGACAGCTCCCCCTTCAGGGGGAGCATCTTGGCGTTAGTCCCCGCAAACCCTTGCGCCTCAAGGCTCGCTCCAGACCTCGCCCTTGACTTCGCACCTGCGATATACGATATGAGCCCCGCGCCAATCGGCGCTATCGGTGCTCCAGCCGCGTGACGGACCCCACTGGGTTCAGCCTGTCGAGCGCCCTGAAAGCTTCTCATAGACCGCCCGTATCACGCGGGGCGCTCCCCACCGACCCGCCGCCAGGCGAGCCGTGCGAGGACCGCGCGCGCCGTCTCGCGACCGTACGAAAGATACGTCCGCAGTGACTCAATTCACCGACCTTGGCCTGGCCAAGCCGATCCTCAAGGCCCTGGCCGACAAGGGCTACACCCAGCCCACCCCGATCCAGGCCCAGGCCATCCCGATCGTCATGAAGGGCCGCGACCTGCTGGGCATCGCCCAGACCGGCACCGGCAAGACCGCCGCCTTCGCCCTGCCGATCCTGCACCGCCTGGCCGAGGACCGCCGTCCGGCGCCGCGCCGCGGCTTCCGCTGCCTGGTCCTGTCCCCGACCCGTGAACTCGCGACGCAGATTGCCGACAACTTCAAGGCCTACGCCGCGCACCTGGGCCTGTCGGTCGCCACCATCTTCGGCGGCGTGAAGTACGGCCCGCAGATGCGCGCCCTGGCCGCCGGCGTCGACGTGGTCGTCGCCACCCCGGGCCGCCTGATGGACCACCTGGGCGAAAAGAGCGCCACCCTGGGCGGCGTCGAGATCTTCGTGCTCGACGAAGCCGACCAGATGCTCGACCTGGGCTTCGTGGTGCCGATCCGCAAGATCGCCAGCCAGCTGCCCAAGGACCGCCAGAACCTGTTCTTCTCGGCCACCATGCCGGGCGAGATCGGCAAACTGGCCGGCGAGCTGCTGAAGAACCCGGCCTCGGTGTCGATCACCCCGCAGGCCACCACGGTCGAGCGCATCGACCAGTCGCTGATCTACGTCGAGGCCCAGCGCAAGCGTCCGCTGCTGGCCGAGCTGCTGGCCGACAAGGCCGTCGAGCGCTCGATCGTCTTCACCCGCACCAAGCGCGGCGCCGACCGCGTGGCCAAGTACCTGACCGCCGCCGGCATCGAGAGCGCCTCGATCCACGGCGACAAGACGCAGGGCCAGCGCGAGCGCGCCCTGGCCGCCTTCAAGGCCGGCGAGGTCAAGGCCCTGGTGGCGACCGACATCGCCGCCCGCGGCATCGACGTCAACGACATCAGCCACGTGTTCAACTACGAGCTGCCCAACGTGCCGGAGGCCTATGTCCACCGGATCGGCCGCACCGCCCGCAAGGGCAAGGACGGCGTCGCCATCAGCTTCTGCTCGGACGACGAGCGCAGCCTGCTGAAGGACATCGAGAAGGCCACCCGCCAGAAGATCCCGTCCTTCGACCGCCGCAACGACAAGGCCCTGGCGGCCGCCGCGGCCGTCGCCGACAAGCTGGCTCCGGCCGAGAAGTACGTCGACCCGCGCAAGGCCGACCCGCGCAACAACGTCCCGTCGGAACTGCGCCGCAAGCGCAACCGCAACGGCGGCGGCCAGGGCAAGAGCGCCCAAGGCAAGGGCGGCCAGGGCGGCGGCCAGCAGGCCCAGGGTCGTGGCGAGGGTCGTAACGGCGGCCGCGGCAAGGGCGGCGGTCAAGGCCAGGGGCAAGGCAAGGCGGCGGCCGCCGGCGGCGACTTCCGCGGTCCCAAGCGCGGCGTCCAGCAGGTCGAGACCCGCTGGAACCCCATCGACTGATCGGCCAAAAGCCGATGCTTCAAAGGCCGCCTCCCCCGAGGCGGCCTTTTTTTACGCCCTCCCCAGGGTCGAGCAAGCTCGCCCTCCCGGCGAAAACCACAGCCCTGAGCCGAGCCGACTGCGACGCTTGCGCGCAGGGGTCGCGTCCCTCCCTTGCAACCCGCCGGACCGTCTGGCCATTGTTCGCCCGGACCCGGCTTTAGGGGAGCCGGTGGGAGGGACAGAACGCCATGCCGCAGGGCGAAGGGCGGAGCTTGCCTGCGTTCACGCGCCTGGCCGGCGGGGAAATGGCCGAGCGCGTGAAGGCTTTCGACTGGTCGAAGACCCCGCTGGGTCCGCGCGCGGCGTGGTCGCCCAGCCTGGCGCTGGCCGTCGACATGCTGATGGCCACCAACTTCCCCATGGCCCTGCGCTGGGGCCCCGAACTGATCCTGATCTACAACGACGCCTACGCGCCCTCGCTGCGCGAGCGTCATCCCGACGCGCTGGGCCGGCCCTTCACCCAGCATTCGGACGCCTTCCGCGCCACCCTGCTGGGCATCCACCAGGACATCCTGTCGGGCGAGAGCGGCGGCTACGCGCTGGAGCGCATGCCGCTGCAGGTCGAGCGCGAGGCCGGCGAGGCCCGCCTGGCCCATTTCGCCGTCAGCTACAGCCCGGTGCCCGACCAGACCGCCCCCAGCGGCGTCGGCGGCGTGCTGATCTCGGCCGTCGAGATCACCGGCGCGGTCGAGACCGAGAAGGAGCTGCGCGCCACGAGGGCCCGCTACGACATGGCCCTGGACGCCGCCGGCGGCGTCGGCGCCTGGGAGTGGGACATCAAGGCCAATCGCGTCTATTGCGACGCCCGCTACGCCCAGCTGCATCAGGTGGATCCCACCTTCGCCTCCCAGGGCCTGCCGGCCCAGAGCTTCACCCCCGCGGTCCACGACGAGGATCGCGAGCGGGTGCGCCAGATCGCCCTGGCGGCGATGCAGACCGGCGGAGACTTCGCCGACGAGTACCGCCTGGTGCAGGCCGACGGCTCGGTGCGCTGGGTGGCGGCCAGCGGCCACTGCTATCTCGACGCCGACGGGCAGGCCGACCGCAACGCCGGCGTCGTGTTCGACATCACCGAGCGCAAGCGGATGGAAGGCCAGCTGCTGGAGGCCCGCCTCGACCGCGACATCGCCATGGAGGCCGCCGGCATGGGCCGCTGGGACCATAACCCCAGCACCGGCCAGCGCTATTGGGACAAGCGATCGTGCGAGATGTTCGGCGTGGCCGAGCCCGGCCCGCAGGACTTCGACAGCTTCCTGGCCCTGTTGCATCCCGACGATGTCGACACCGTGCTGGCGGCGGTGGCGGCCGCCACCGATCCGGACGGCGACGGGCTGATCAATGTCGAGTACCGCATCGTCCGTCCCTCCGACGGCGCCCTGCGCTGGATCGAGGTGTTCGGCCGGGCCTATTTCGAGCGCGGCGCCTGCGTGCGCTTCGTCGGCGTCGGCTCGGACGTCACCGAGCGCAAGGAGGCCGCCCGCAAGCTGGTCTCGCAGGAGGAGACCCTGCGCCTGGCCATCGAGGCCGCCGACGTCGGCACCTGGGACCTCGACATCAGGAACGACGTCCTGACCTGGTCGGACCGCTGCTACGCCATGTTCGGCGTCGCGCCGGGCACGCCCGTCGTGCGCGACGACTTCTACACCAACCTTCACCCGTCCGACCGCGACGCGGTGCGCGAGGCCCTGCGCCGCACGCTGGATGGCCGCATCCGCGCCGACTACGACGTCGAGTTCCGCGTCATCGGCCGCGAGGACGGGGTCGAGCGCTGGCTGTCGGCCAAGGGCAAGGCCTTCTTCGACAACGAAGGCAAGCCGATCCGGATGATCGGCACCACCGTCAACATCACCGACCGCAAGCGCGCCGAACTGCACCTTCGGCTGCTGGTCAACGAGCTGAACCACCGCGTGAAGAACTCGCTGGCCACCATCCAGGCCATCGCCGGCCAGACCTTCCACGCCGCCCGCTCGCTGCCGGCCGCGCAGGAGGCCTTCACCGCCCGCATCATCGCCCTGTCCGAAGCCCACGACGTGCTGACCCGCGAGAACTGGGAGGGCGCCGACCTGCTGGACGTGGTCGACCGCCTGGTCGCTCTGCACGGCGGCGAGGGCCGCTTCGTGCTCGATGGTCCGTCGGTGCGGCTGTCGCCCCGCCCGGCCCTGTCGCTGTCGATGGCGCTGCACGAACTGGCCACCAACGCGGTGAAGTACGGCGCCCTCTCGCGCCAGGGCGGCCAGGTGACGATCAGTTGGAGCGTCGACTACAGCGGCGTGCCGCGCCTTTCCCTGCGCTGGCGCGAAAGCGGCGGCCCGCCGGTGGTCGCCCCCACCCGCCGCGGCTTCGGCTCGCGCCTGATCGAGCGCGGCCTGGCCTCGGAACTGTCGGGCGAAGCGCGCATCGACTTCAAGCCCGAGGGCGTGGAGTGCGCGATCACGGCGCTGCTGGACTGCTGACCAAAGGACCCTCTCCCCATGGGAGAGCTGTCGGCGAAGCCGACTGAGGGGGGTCACGCCATCCGCAGCACCTTGGCGATCTGCTCGTCGCTGCGGCGCAGGGCCAGCATGGCCAGGCCCGCGCAGGCCAGCGGTATCGCCGCCCACGGCGCGAAGCCAGCCACCGCCAGGCCGGTGGTCACTGCCAGCAAGGCCGAGACCACCACCTCGGCCAGGGTCGCGAACCACGACGCGCCGCGGCGGCGCTTGAAGTCCGCCCGCTTGCCCGGCTTCTGATGCCAGACGTTGATCAGGCCGCAAGCCCAGGCCGACAGCCCCGCGCCCAGTGTCGTCCACAGCGCGGTGACCGGGGCCAGCCACAGCAGGAGGCCCAGCGGAACCACCAGCAGCAGCGCCACCGGCAGCAGGGCGGCGGCCAGCTTGGCGCGGCGCAGGCTGCGGGTGGCGGCCGGCGACACGGCCAGCAGGTCGGGGCTCTCCTCGGCCGACAGGGTGATCCAGGCGAGGCTCCCGGCCACCTGCCCGGCCAGGAACACCACGACCCCCGCGCCGCCGGCCAGGGCCGCGCCGCCGTCCCCGTGACCGGCGTTGCGGCTGAGGATCACGGCGGTCGGCACCAGGTAGAGCACCCGCAGCAGCACCTGCGACAGCAGGCTGGCATCGCGCAGGATCAGCCGCAGCTCCTTGGCCAGGGTGGCGGCGAACACCCCGCCCGCGAAGGCCCGGTCACGACCCTTGGCGGGCCTGGCGGCCGAGGCTTCGGCCCCTTGCGTGACCGCCGCGGCGTCGGCGAAGCGCTTGCCCAGCGACAGCGCCGCCAGCGCGAAAGCCCCCGCGCCGATCGCCAGCATCGCCAGCAGCGGCAGCGGCTCGCCCAGCATCGCCTTCAGCGGCCAGTAGCCGACCGGCGGGATCTTCATGCGGCCTTCGGCGGCCTCGCGCGCCAGGGACTGGAACAGGCTCTCGCTGGCCCGCTCGCCCATCAGCGTGCGGATCTGGCTGACCAGGAAGAAGGCCGCGCCCGTCAGGGCCGCCAGCACCTGGGCCACGGTGCGCGTGCGGCGGGGACCGATCAGCCGGAACAGGAACATGGCCAGGGTCAGGCCCGTGGCGGTGGCCAGCAGGGCCAGGGCCGCCAGCACGCCGAACAGGCCCAGCCACTCCGGATGCCCGAGGATGATCGCCGGCCCCAGGAGCGGCGTGACGAAGATCAGGAACACCGTCAGCACGCCGGTCGCCACGCCCATGGCGCGGACGAACAGCACCGTGCGCGGCGCGATCGGCGAGGAGAACAGCAAATCGAGGTCGCCGCGCTCGTAGAGCGCCTCGCTGGCGGCCGCCATGGTCTGGGACAGCATCAGGGTGAAGGCCGTGGCGCAGCAGGCCAGGGCGATGGCGGCCGACAGCGGGATGACCGGCACGTCCAGCTTGCGCAAGGCCAGGCCGATGATCACCCCGCCGCTCAGCATCACCAGCGCCAGGACCGCAAGGCCGATCATCGCCCCGACGCCGCCCATGGCCCGCTTGCCGGTCAGGGCGCGAAAGCTCAGCCGCATCTCGTGGGCGAGCAGCCAGGCCACTCCGCCGGGACGCAGCAGGCTCACGCGGGCGCTCCGTCGGCGGTCAGTTGCAGGAAGACGTCTTCCAGGGTGTCGCCGCCGCCCTGCCCGGCCTGCGATCTCAGGGCGTCTAGCGTGCCCTCGGCCAGCAGGCGGCCGCCGGCGATGATGCCGATGCGGTCGGCCATGCGCTCGGCGACCTCGAGGATGTGGGTGGTCAGGATCACCGTGCCGCCAGCGTCGACGCGGGCCTGCAACATGTCCTTGACCAGCCGCGCCGAGGCCGCGTCCAGGCCGGTCAGCGGCTCGTCGAGGATCAGCAAGCGAGGATCGTGGATCAGCGCCCCGGCCAGGGCCACCTTCTGCTTCATGCCGCGCGAGAAGCCCTCGCACCGCCGCCTTGCCTCCGACGCCAGGCCCAGGGTCTCCAGCAGCTCCTGCGCCCGCGCCTTGGCGTGCCTGGGCTCGACGTTCCACAGGCCGGCCACGAACTCCAGATATTCCAGCGGGGTCAGCCGGTCGTAGATCATCGCCTCGTCCGGCGCCCAGGCGGTCACCGCCTTGGCCGCCGCCGGATCGGCCAGGGCGTCGACCCCGAAGATGCTGATCGATCCCCTGTCGGGCTTGGTCAGGCCCGCCACCATCCGCAGCGTCGTGGTCTTGCCCGCGCCGTTCGGCCCCAGCAGCGCATAGAGCTCGCCGGGGTGCACCGTCAGGTCCAGCTCGCGCACGGCGGGCTTGGAGAAGGTCTTGTCCAGCCCCCGGACGATCAAGGCTTCGGTCACGCTGGCTGCCCCCATGCAATCACGGCGGGCATGTGATCGCGATTGGGCGGGGGGCGCAAGGCGGAGGGCAGATGGGCCGCAATCGACGCGCCCCCTACGCCACCCGCGTTTCGACCTTCACGCCGGCGGTCAGCATCTTGTGCACCGGGCAGGCCTCGGCGATTTCCAGCAGGCGCTGGCGCTGCTCGGCGTCGAGGTCGCCGGATAGGCTGATCACCCGGTCGAAGACGTCGGCCGGGACCTGGCCGGGCAGGCGCCGCCAGGTGGTCTCCACTCGCACCGCGCCCAGGGCCCAGCCCTTGCGCCTGGCGTAGAGGCGCAGCGTCTGGGTCGTGCAGGCCGCCAGGCCCGCGGCGACCAGGTCATGCGGATTGGGGCCGGTGTCCAGCCCGCCCTCGGACGGCTTCAGGTCGCCGGCCAGGCGCGAGGGCCCGGCCGTGACCAGGATCTGCACGCCGCCGTGGCCGCTGTCCTCGGCGATGGCGGAAGGGCGGGCGATGTCGGTCATGGCGAGGATCCTGCGTCGGTCGGGAACGCCAATGTGGCGCCTTGCCCGATCCGGTGCTTGGTCGAATCCGCGCGAACGTGAAGGTTCAGGCGGCCGCGCCGGCCCCGACCTTGAACAGGTGCGTGGCGCCGCGCCAGACCTCGACCTCGTTGCAGCCGCGATGCATGTCGAACAGCTCGTTGGCCCTCAGGCGCGCGGCATGATCGTCGGCGCAGGCCGTGACGTCGAAACGTGGAACCGAGCCGTCGCGCTCGACACAGAAGAAGGTGAACACCTGCATGGGAACGATGCGTCCTCATCAGGCGGGCCGTGTCCATGTTCGATGGGCGGGGCCGCAGCGCCAGCTGACTTCCGCAGCCGGCTCTTGAGAACCCAATATAATGATCGGCGTTCGATTCACCATAGGGGTTCGGTTTCCTAACAGGACTCAGTTGGGGACGAATCCCGTGACCAGGGAATCCGTCGCCGAGACGGTGGTTCCAATTCCGCGTGAATGCGCTTTCCCTGGGCGTCATCACGCACTAGGTTCGCCAACCTTTCGCAAACGGCGACGTTAAGAGACTCATGGCCGCGCACTATCTCGATTTCGAGCGACCCATCGCCGACCTGGAAGCCAAGATCGAAGAGCTTTCAAAGCTTTCCGAGACGGCGGGTCCTGGCGCGTTCGACAGCGAGATCGGCGCCCTGCGCGAGCGCGTGCAGGTCCTGCGCAAGGAAGCCTATGCCGGCCTCGACGCCTGGCAGAAGACCATGGTCGCCCGCCACCCGCAGCGTCCGCACCTGCGTGATTATGTCGCGGGCCTGATCGACGAGTTCGTCGAGCTGCGCGGCGACCGCAAGTTCGCCGACGACCAGGCCATCGTCGGCGGCCTTGGCCGTTTCCGCGGCATGCCGGTGGTCGTGATGGGCCACGAGAAGGGCTACGACACCACCACCCGCCTGAAGCACAACTTCGGCATGGCCCGCCCCGAGGGCTACCGCAAGGCCGTGCGCCTGATGGACATGGCCGAGCGCTTCAACCTGCCGGTCGTCACCTTCGTCGACACCGCCGGCGCCTATCCGGGCCTGGGCGCCGAGGAACGCGGCCAGGCCGAGGCCATCGCCCGCTCGACCGAGCGCTGCCTGACCTTGGGCACGCCGATGGTGGCCACGGTCACCGGTGAAGGCGGCTCGGGCGGCGCCATCGCCCTGGCTGGCGCCAACCGCGTGCTGATCCTCGAGCACTCGATCTATTCGGTGATCTCGCCGGAAGGCGCGGCCTCGATCCTGTGGCGCGACGGCGCCCGGGCCAAGGACGCGGCGACCAACATGAAGATCACCGCCCAGGACCTGATCAAGCTGCGCATCGTCGACCGCATCGTCGAGGAACCGGCGGGCGGCGCCCATTCGGATCCGGAAGCCGCCATCAAGGCCGTCGGCGACGCGGTCGAGGACGAGCTGAAGAAGCTGTCGCTGCTGACTCCCGCCGAACTGAAGCGCCAGCGCGCCGAGCGCTTCTACGCCATCGGCCGCGAAGGCCTGCAGTAGCCCCTACTCCCGTAAAATCCCCGCTTTCGCGGGGGTTTTAAGGTTTGGGGCGGTGGCGCTCCGCAAGATCTTCGGGCGCCATGTCACAAGACGAGCACCCGTCTCGTCCTGATCTTCGAAGCCCCTTTTCAGGGGCAGCAACGAGGATCAGGACCATGAGCGACACCGCCGCCTTCCGCCACGACAAGAACGTCCCCGCCGTCTACCAGGCCTTCATCGCCGCCGAGCAGGCGGTGGCCGCGGCCGGCGTCGCCCCTCGCCTGCTCCACCTCGTCAAGCTACGCGCCTCGCAGCTGAACGACTGCGCCTTCTGCGTGAAGATGCATTCCAAGGAAGCCCGCGACGACGGCGAGACCAACGAGCGCCTCGACCGCCTGACCGTCTGGCGGCACGTGGCCGACTACACCCCCGCCGAGAAGGCCGCCCTGGCCTGGACCGAGGCCCTGACCAAGCTGCCGGCCAAGGTCGACCTGGCCCCGCTGCGGGCCGAGCTGCGGGCCCACTACAGCGAGGTCGAGGCCAGCGCCCTGACCGCCCTGGTGGCGATGATCAACCTGTGGAACCGCCTGGGCGTCTCGGCTCACTGAACCGGCGTTGAACACCCCGCCATGCGGGGCGTTGCCCAAGCTGCACCTGCTAGAGGAGACGCCCGCATGGCCCAGACCTTCGAAGACGCGCTCGAGACCGTGCTGGCCTGGCTGGAAGCGCCGCCGTCATCAGGCACGGCCGAGGAAGCCCGCTTCCTGGCGGCGATCGAACGCGTGCTGGCCGAACCCGACGGTTCGGAGGCCAACGCCGAGCAGGCCGCCGCCATCGAGGACATTGTCCGCGTCGACGACGACCTGCGCCAGCGCCTCGCCAAGCTCGCGAACGCCCACCGCAACCCCTTCGGCGACCATCCCGACGGCATCGGCCCGACCCTGGGCATGGACCTGGGGACGCGTAGCAAGGATTGACCGGCCCGCCCCACGCCCGCAGCTTGACCGTACCGAACGCGGCGCTGCATCTGCCCTCATGCGCAACTTCTGCACGATGGGGACTGACATGCCATTCTCGAAACTTTCCGGACGCCGCCTGATCGCCGCGTTGGCCGGCGCCGCGTTCGCCGCCGCCCTGGCCACCCAGGCCGCCGCCAGCAGCAGCCAGGCGGGCACGATCAGCGCCATCCTGCCGCTGCGCCACGGCGTCGTGCTGTTCAATCACAGCGGCTCGCGCACGGCGACGCCGGCCTGTCACACCATCCCTGGCCGCTGGGCGATCGACGCCAGCACCACGGCGGGCCAGGCGGCGTTGTCGGTGCTGATGTCGGCCTACCTGTCGGGCAAGCAGATCGCCGTCCTCGGACAGGGCAACTGCAGCAGCCACAGCGACACCGAGGCCGTCGAGCATTTCGTCATCGTCGACTGAGCGCTCACGCCCTACGTCCACGAAAAAGCCCGCCCCGGTCTCCCGGGGCGGGCTTCGCATTTCGGCCTCAGCGGCCGGTCTTCAGACCAGCGAGCCGTGGCACTGCTTGAACTTCTTGCCCGAACCGCAGGGGCAGGCGCCGTTGCGGTTGGTGCGTTCCCAGCCTTCCGGCAGGGACGACACCGGCAGGGCCTCGCGCTGCTCGGGCGACAGGCCTTCGGGGATGGCGCCGGCCACGGCGGCGTTCTCGCCGGTCAGCGGATCCAGGTGAACCGGGATCAGGTTTTCCGGCGCGTGCAGCGGCTCGGGCTCGGCATAGGCGATCTCGACCGTCATCAGCCAGCGGGTGGTGTTGGTGCGCAGGTCGCCCAGCAGCTTCTCGAACAGGCTGAAGGCTTCGGTCTTGTACTCGTTCAGCGGGTCGCGCTGGCCGTAGCCGCGCAGGCCGATGACGTTGCGCAGGTGGTCCAGGTGCATCAGGTGCTCGCGCCACTGCAGATCGATCATCTGCAGCAGGAAGCTCTTTTCAACCTGGCGCATCTGCTCCGGCGTGATGATCACTTCACGCTGGGCGGCGTACTCGTCGGCGGCCTTGGTGATGCGCTCGCGGAAGGCTTCGTCGTCGACGCCCTCCTCGGCGGCCCAGTCCTTCAGCGGCAGGTCCATGCCGAGCACGGCCTGGACGCGCTCGTGCAGGCCCTCGATGTCCCACTGCTCGGCGTAGGCCTTGGGCGGCACGTGGCGGGCGACCAGGTCGTCGATCACGTCGTGGCGCATCTCGTGGATGACTTCCGACAGGTCGCTCGATTCCATGAACTCCTGGCGCTGCTCGAACACGGCCTTGCGCTGGTCGTTGACGACGTCGTCGTACTTCAGGAGGTTCTTGCGGATCTCGTAGTTGCGCTGCTCGACGCGGGTCTGGGCCTTGGCGATGGCCGCGTTCAGCCAGCGGTGGGTGATCGCCTCGCCGTCCTGGACGCCGAAGGTGCGCATGATCGCGTCCAGACGCTCGCCGGCGAAGATGCGCAGCAGGTCGTCTTCGCACGACAGGAAGAACTTCGAACGGCCCGGGTCGCCCTGACGACCGGTGCGGCCGCGCAGCTGGTTGTCGATGCGGCGGCTTTCGTGGCGCTCGGTGCCCAGCACGAACAGGCCGCCGGCGGCCAGGGCCGCCTTCTTGGCGTCGGCGATCTCGGCCTCGACTTCAGCGCGGTGGGCGGCCTCGTCTTCCGGCGAGACCTCGATGCCCAGGCCCCGCTGCTCGATCTTCCACTTGGACAGGCGCATGTCGATGCTGCCGCCCAGCTGGATGTCGGTGCCGCGGCCGGCCATGTTGGTGGCGATGGTCACCGCGCCGGGCACGCCCGCGTCGGCGACGATGCCGGCTTCCTGCTCGTGGAAGCGGGCGTTCAGCACCTGGTGGGGGATGCCCTTGCGCTTCTTGCCGTCGACTTCCCACTCGTAGGCGTCGAGCAGCTTGGACAGCTCCTCGGACTTCTCGATCGACACGGTGCCGACCAGGATCGGCTGGCCGCGCTCGTGGCAGTCGGCGATCTGCACCAAGATGGCGCGGTTCTTCTCGGCCTCGGTGCGGTAGACCTCGTCGTCGTCGTCGATGCGCTGGATGACGCGGTTGGTCGGGATTTCGCTGACGCCCATCTTGTAGATGTCGTCGAACTCCTGCGCCTCGGTCGAGGCCGTGCCGGTCATGCCCGACAGCTTGGTGTAGAGGCGGAAATAGTTCTGGATGGTCACCGAGGCCAGGGTCTGGTTCTCGGGCTGGATGTCGGCGCCTTCCTTGGCCTCGATGGCCTGGTGCAGGCCTTCCGACAGGCGGCGGCCGGTCATCATGCGGCCGGTGAACTCGTCGATCAGGACGACTTCGCCGCCCTTGACGATGTAGTCCTTGTCGCGCGTGTAGAGCACGTTGGCCCGCAGGGCCTGGTTGACGTGGTGCACGATCGAGATGTTGGCCGCGTCGTAGAGGCCGGCGGTGTCTTCCGCAAGGTGGCCGCCCGAGGTCAGCACCTCTTCGATCCGCTCCTGGCCTTCCTCGGTGAGGATGACCTGCTTCTGCTTCTCGTCGTGGTCGTAGTTGGTCTTGTCCTTGATGAGTTCCTTCACCAGGACGTCGATGGTCTTGTACAGCTCGCTGCGGTCCTCGGTCGGGCCCGAGATGATCAGCGGGGTGCGGGCTTCGTCGATCAGGATCGAGTCGACTTCGTCGACGATCACGTAGTGGTGGCCGCGCTGGACCATCTCGTTGACGTCATAGACGAGGTTGTCGCGCAGGTAGTCGAAGCCGAATTCGTTGTTGGTGCCGTAGGTGATGTCGGCGCGGTAGGCGCGCTGGCGGTCGCCCTGCGACAGACCGTTGACGATGATGCCGTAGGACAGGCCCAGGAAGTTGTAGAGCTGACCCATCCACTCGGCGTCGCGGGTGGCCAGGTAGTCGTTGACGGTGATGACGTGCACGCCCTTGCCGGCCAGGGCGTTCAGGTAGGTCGGCAGGGTGGCGACCAGCGTCTTGCCTTCACCGGTGCGCATTTCGGAGATGCCGCCGAAGTGCAGCACCATGCCGCCGATCATCTGGACGTCGAAGTGGCGCATGCCCAGGGCGCGCTTGGAGCCCTCGCGGACCACGGCGAAGGCCTCGTCGAGGATGTCGTCGAGGGTCGCGCCCTTCTCCAGGCGGTCCTTGAACTCCTGGGTCTTGGCCTTCAGCGCCTCGTCCGACAGCGCGGCCATCTGCGGCTCGAGCGCGTTGATCTTGGCGACGCGGCCGTGAAGCGACTTCACCTTGCGTTCGTTGGAGGAACCGAAGAGCTTTTTGGCGAAGCCGAGCATGCAGGAAGGATCCGGAGCGAGAACTTAGTGGGCCGGCGCTAAGGCTTTATCGGCCTTCACTACGGTAATGACGGTGCGCCGAGATCGCAGAACCCCTGAAAACGGCGCGCGCGCGAGACTTAAGCACCGCCCCCCCCAGTGTCAACGCGAGGCCTGGCCCGTCGGGGCGCCGAAAAGCCCGATAGGCCAAGCTTTCACCCCGCGCGCGAAACCCGCTCGGCGGCGATCAGAACCGTCGCGAACGGCATAGGTTCCGAGAACCTTATCCTCGCGCGCGAAGTTTAGGGGGCCAAGCCGCCGAAACGGCTTCCCCTTTGCCCTGACGCGCTCTAGAGCGCATTTCATAAGACCAGCGGAGATCCGCGCCCGATGAACCCTGTCCGTAATCCCCGCTCGCTCCTGACGGCCGCCGCGCTCGGCCTGGCGCTGCTGGTCGCCGCCTGCGGCCGCGGCGGCGTCGACGAGCGCCCGCCCGAACCCGGCGACACGGCCGTGGCCCGGGTCGACGGCCACGCCGTCTGGGCCTCCGACGTCAAGCGCGAGGCCGTCGCCCAGGGGCTGATCGGCGAGGGCGAGCCGCTGGACGTGTCGTCCGACCTCTTCCGCCGCGTCCTCGACGAGGTGGTCGACCAGAAGCTGCTGGCCGCCGAGGCCATCGAGCGCAAGCTCGACAAGGATCCCGTCGCCCAGCGCCGCCTGGCCGCCGCCCGCGAGCGCATCCTCGGCGACATGTTGGTCGAGGGCATGGTCGAGAAGGCCGTCACCGAGGACAACATCCGCGGCCTCTACGGCGAGCAGCAGAAGCTGACCAAGCAGTCGGAAGAGATCCGCGCCCGCCAGATCCTGGTGCCGACCCAGGCGGAAGCGGAAAGCGTCAAGAAGCTGCTGACGACCGGCGCCTCGTTCGACGCCCTGGCCATGGAGCGCTCCAAGGACGAGGCCACGCGCTTCAAGGGCGGCGACCTCGACTACTTCACCGTCGACATCATGCCCGAGCCCTACGCCGTGGCCCTGAAGGACGCCAAGAAGGGCGACCTGGTGGGCCCGTTCGCCATCAACGGCGGCTGGGTGGTGATGCGCGTCGAGGACAAGCGCCAGGAAGCGCCGATGAGCCTCGAGGAAGCCCGTCCGCAGATCGTGCGTTTCCTTACCTACGACCAGGTCCGCGACCTGCTGGAGAAACTGCGCGGCGGCGCCAAGGTGGAGATGCTGGTCGGCAAGGGCCAGGACATTCCCGGCGCCCCGCAGGAGCCGGCCTCCGCGCCGCCCGGAGGCGGCGACGCCGCCCCCAGTTCCGACCTCGACAACGCCCCGCCCGCCTCGGCTCCGGCCCAGAACTCGGCCCAGAAGAAATGACCCGCAAGCCCACCACGACCTCGACCGACAAGGCCGCCGACACCGCCAGGACCAAGGCCAAGGCCGCGCCGAAAGCCGCCGAGAAGGCCCCTGCCAGCGCCACGCCCGCCGAGATCGTCGGCCAGGTCGGCGCCACCGTCGGCCACGCGCTGGACCGCGCCCTCGACCCGCTGGCCTCGGCCCTGAAGCGCGCCGGCCTGCGGCGCGCCCAGAAGTCGGCCGGCGAGGCGCCCGCGCAGGCCGCGCCCGTCGTCGCCCCGCCGCCGGTCGCGCCTGGCAAGCCGGGCCTGGCCGTCTCGCCGCTGGTCGTGCCGTTCCCGGTCATCCCGCCGATCGCCGGCGTGGAGATCGCCACCGGCCGCGCCGGCTTCTACAAGCACGAGCGTCCCGACCTGCTGCTGATGCGCTTCGCCGAGGGCACCTCGGGCGCCGGGGTCTTCACCCGCCACGGCGTGGGCTCGGCCCCGGTCGACTGGTGCAAGCGCCAGCTGGCCGCCACCGGCGGCGCCGACGTGCGCGCCCTGGTGGTCAACGCCGGCTGCGCCAACAGCTTCACCGGCAAGCCCGGCGCCGACGCCGTGCGCCGCGTGGCCACGGCAGTGGGCAAGCGCTTCGACTGCCGCCAGCGCGACGTGATGATGGCCTCGACCGGCGTCATCGGCGTCATCCTCGACGACAGCAAGATCACCTCCAACCTGCGCGAGGTGGAGACGCGCCTCACCGCCGACGGCTGGGCCCAGGCGGCCTCGGCGATCATGACCACCGACACCTTCCCGAAGGGCGCCTACGCCACGGCGACGATCGACGGCCATGAAGTGAAGATCGCCGGCATCGCCAAGGGCTCGGGCATGATCGCGCCCGACATGGCCACCATGCTGGCCTTCGTCGCGACCGACGCCGCCATCGCGCCCGCCGCCCTGCAGACCCTGGTCAGCCTCTATACCCGCACCACCTTCAACTGCGTGACGGTGGACGGCGACCGCTCGACCAACGACACCCTGCTCCTCTTCGCCACCGGCCAGTCGGGCGCGCCCAAGATCAGCCGCGCCGGCGACAAGCGCCTGGCCGACTTCCGCGAAAAGCTGGAAGGCGTGCTGCTGGACCTGGCGATGCAACTGGTCCGCGACGGCGAAGGCGCCACCAAGTTCGTCAAGATCACCGTGGGCGGCGCCGAGAGCCCGCTGTCGGCCCGCAAGATCGCCCGCACCATCGCCGAGAGCCCGCTGGTCAAGACCGCCTTCGCCGGCGAGGACGCCAACTGGGGCCGCATCGTCATGGCCGTCGGCCGCGCCGACGAGCCGGTCAACCGCGAGAAGATCAGCGTCCGCTTCGGCGAGCTCTACGCCGCCCGCGATGGCCTGGTCTCGGCCGAATACGACGAGGCGGCCATGAGCGCCTACATGAAGAACCAGGAGCTCGAGGTCACCGTCGAGGTCGGCGTCGGCAAGGGTTCGTCCACCGTCTGGACCTGCGACCTGACCAAGCAGTACGTGGCCATCAACGGCGATTACCGGTCGTAGGGGCCGCAAGGCGGGGCAAGCCCCCGCCGCCCCAGCGCTCCCAAAACCGTAATACCCCCGCGAAAGCGGGGGCCCAGGTGTTTTGTCGTCGAGCGCCACGCGTTTCAGGAAAGCCTGGGTCCCCGCTTTCGCGGGGATTTTACGGTGTATTGAGCGCAGCAGACCAACGGCCGGGATGGCGGTATCGTCTACGCCCGCGGGGCGCCCTGATCTCAAACTTCAACTGACCAAACCTGAACGCCATCTCTCTCTAAGGCCGGCTGACGCCGGGCGCCCGGATAGCGTGGAGACATGAAAAACACATAGCGATGCGCCTCCGAGCGGGCGGCCAGCTTGCCCAGGTCCATCGCAAGCTTTCGGTTGTTGCGTGGGTCAACGGCGGCAAAGGTCTCCGCGCCCACCAAGCCAGGCTCCTCGCTCATGATATCCAGCGGCAGGGCCATGTGGGCGCCCGGCGCGACCCTAAAGCCGCCGGCTTCCGGATGCAGGTCCAGCAGGAGGCGCGCTGCCGACAGCGCAACGGCATAGGTCCAGGTCTGATTGATCTGCTCGATGACATTGAGGCCGCGATCCTCGATGGGATGAAAGCCAACCGGCTCGAACTTCATGTGGCGAAGAAGGTCGAGGGGATCGCCTGTCTGAGCCGTTATCCATAGTCGGGCTCGTTCGGCCGACGCACGGATGGCCGCCAGATGCCGCTCCACGTCGTCCGCCGTCCTGACCTCCAGGTAGCGCTCCATACCGCCCTCCTTTCCAAGCGTGGGCGAGCTCCAAGATAATCACGGCGCCCCGCGCCAGCGCTCCCCATATGCCGACAGGACAGACGCCACCGCCCGATCCTCACAGCAAAGAGCCCGTCATGAAAATCCTCATCGTCCTGACCTCGCACGACACACTCGGCGACACCGGCAAGAAGACCGGCTTCTGGCTCGAGGAGCTGGCCGCGCCCTACTACGTGTTCAAGGACGCCGGCGCCGACCTCGTCCTGGCCTCGCCCGAGGGCGGCCAGCCGCCGCTCGATCCCAAGAGCGACCTGCCCGACTTCCAGACCGACATGACCCGCCGCTTCCAGGCCGACGAGGCCGCCCTGGCGGCCCTGGCCCAGACCGCGCCGCTGGCGCAGGTGAACGCCGCCGACTTCGACGCGGTGTTCTATCCCGGCGGCCACGGCCCGCTGTGGGACCTGGCGGAATCGCCCGTCTCGGTGGCCCTGATCGAGGCCTTCGACCGCGCCGGCAAGCCGCAGGCCCTGGTCTGCCACGCGCCCGGCGCCCTGCGTCACGTCAAGGCCGCCGACGGCCGTCCGCTGGTGGCCGGCCGCAAGGTCACCGGCTTCACCAACGGCGAGGAGGACGCGGTCGAGCTGACCGACATCGTGCCGTTCCTGGTCGAGGACATGCTGAAGGAGAACGGCGGCCTCTACGAGAAGGGCCCGGACTGGGCGCCCTACGTCGTCGAGGACGGCGCCCTGATCACCGGCCAGAACCCCGCCAGCAGCGACGCCGTCGCCCACGCGCTGGTCAAACGCCTGGCGGCCCGCGCCTGAGGCCATACCAAATCCGCAAAACCCCCGCGAAAGCGGGGGCCCAGGCTTTCTATCGACGAGCGCTGCGGGTTTCAGAAAACACCTGGGTCCCCGCTTTCGCGGGGATTTTACGGAAGATGGATCATCCCCTCAGTTCGCTGCGGGCCCGTATGTCGGCCAGCGTGTGGTCGACCAGCAGCACGCCGTCCTCCCACACCGTGACCATGGCGTCGGTCCAGCCCTGCGGCGCGGCCGCGCCTTCTTCCACCGCGACCGTGCGGTGCTCGCCCGCGGCGTTCCGCTGAAGCATCAGGCGTCCGGCCTTGGAGCGCTTGCCCGGATCGGTGACCGGGTTCTTGCTGACGTCGATCCAGGCCCCGTCGACCTTGGCCGCCGAGCACTTCAGCGCGAAGCGCTGGGTGTCGCGGTCCAGCTGCTGCAAAAGACCGCCGCCCATGCCGAAGGCCAGGTTCTCGGCGGAAAAGCCGTCGGCGATCACGCGGTCGAGGATGGCGGCGATGCTGACCGGATTGACCCCGTCGCCCTGGATCACCCGCACGTGGTTCAGCACCTTGTAGCCCTTGGCGTTGACCGTGCTGCCGAAGGCCTCGTCGAGGCGCCTCAGGGTCTCGGCCACGATGGTGACCGGATCGCCGGAGTCGGGACGGATCACCACCGTCGCGCCGCTGGCGATCACCTCGTCGCGCAGCTGCCCGCCCCAGATGCGGCTGACCGCGTCGAACAGGTCGTAGCTGTCGGACACGACCGAGAACAACGCCCCCGGCTTGCCGAAGCTGGTCAGCATGTTGCGATAGGCGTCGGCCTCACGC
Source organism: Caulobacter sp. CCNWLW153 (assembly GCF_036889365.1). Classification (NCBI taxonomy): domain Bacteria; kingdom Pseudomonadati; phylum Pseudomonadota; class Alphaproteobacteria; order Caulobacterales; family Caulobacteraceae; genus Caulobacter; species Caulobacter sp. CCNWLW153. Next base: position 92,629 of record NZ_JBAKFV010000008.1, on the reverse strand, counting down.
TCCCGGCCCCAGCTGGTGATGGTGCTGTGCTCGGCGGCCGGGATCGAGAAGGCCGCCATCGGCTCGTTGTACCAGGCCCGTCCCGCCTGCACGGCGGCCAGGGTGTCGCTGCCCAAGAAGTTGACGAGGTGGGCCAGACCCCCGATCGCCGCGCTCGCCTTGCTGGAGACGCCCCGCGCCCCGAAGTCGTGCAGCTTGAACGGCAGCTGGCCCTCGGGATCGTCGCAGGTCTTCTCCAGCGCCGCGCGGAGGGTCTGCTTGACGCCCCAACTGGTGGTGGCGACGGTCACCGGATACCAGACCCGCAGCAGCAGGGTCTCCAGGTAGGACGGCAGCCAGAAGCACTCCGGATCGGTGTTCTCGATGGTCATCAACGCCTGGTGCGTGGGAACGACCGTCCCCTCCGGCACGGCGCGGATGCGCACTGGCAGGCGGCCGCCGTGCACCTCGACGATCCGCCGCCAGCCGGCCTCGTTGAACGGTTCGCCGTGCGCGGCCAGAAGCTCCGCCGCCTCGTCGACCATGGCGTGGGTGACCGGCCCGGCCAGCGCCGTCTTCAGGATCGCCTGCAAGCCGAAGAAGACCGTGCGGTCATAGCGCCCGCCCCGGCTCTCCACATAGAAGAACGCACCGGTCGTGGCGGGCGGATATTGCAGCCAGTGACTGGCCTTGTAGCTGTCGGTGTCGAGGATCAGGTTGTCGAACATCGCGGAAGCTCCTTGCCGCGGATCACCGTCCCGTCTTTCGGGTCGGATGGGTTTGACCGGCGTCAGGCGCCGACGAAGTGCTCGAGGATGTGGAAGTGGTCCTCGAAGAACTGCTCCTCCATCAAGAGCGCCTCGCTGATCGGGACCCAGCGGGCCTGCTCGGCGTCGTCGGATCCCTTCACCCGCGGCAGCGGGCCGGCGGGGAAGTCGAAATGGAAGGCGTGGGTGATGGTGCGCCCGCGCAGCGAGCGGTCGGGGTGGTCGAACACCCGGCTGGCCTTGATCGAACCGCGCAGCACGGCCGGCGGGATCTTGGCGCGGGTCTCTTCGTGCAACTCGCGGATCGCCGCCTCCTGCACGGTCTCGCCCTGGTTCACGAAGCCGCCTGGCAGCGCCCACAGCCCCCGCCCCGGCTCGGCCCGTCGCTTCACCAGCAGCACATGGCCGGAATGGACGACCACCGCGTCGGCGGTGACGAAGGTCGGGGCATGGGGCGCGGCGGCCCAGGCCTGGCGATAGGTCTTGATGAAGGCGTGCTCGCGGGCCAGCTGGGCGTAGGCGGGCGAGCCGTCGCGGAACGCGCCCAGCATCTCGTACACCGGCCCCGGCACATTGGCCTCGACCAGCCGCAAGGCCCCGGGCTCGCCGGTGAACAGCCAGTCGCGCAGCTCGGTGGCCGACAGCACCTCGGCGTGCTGCACGTCGACCAGTTCCCACTGCGGAAAGGCGGCCAGGTAGGCGGCGGTGGCGTCGTCCTTGTTGCGGCCGATCAGGCCAATGGTCGCGCCCTCGCCCGCGCGGTCCCGAGCCACGGCCTCGGCGACGAGGCGCTGCACGTCGCCGACCCACAGCGTCTCGCCATAGAGGCGGTCGCGCAGCGGCTCGACGATCAGCCGTGCGGCGTCCTCGCCGGCGGCGGCGCGGATCATCACAGCCCGCTCGGCGGCGTTGAAGGGGTTGCGGATGGTGCGAGGCTGGCCGGCGCTGCCGGTCAGGACGATGACCTTCCGCGCCAGGCGCAAAGCATGCTTCAGCACGGAAGCATGGCCGTTGTGGAACGGCTGGAAGCGTCCGATCAGGACGAGATAGTCGAAACGCATGAGGCTCCCTCACGCCGATGTCCGCCGCCGGTCTATCCAGCGACTGGACTTATGCTAACTTTGAGCAAAAGCGGGTGTCAACCGGCGGTCCTGGAAAATCGCGCGCCCCTAGGGAGCGACGACGACCACCACCTGGTCGGGATTGCCCGGCGCGGCGCTGAGGGAGACGACGCCGGCCACCGTCTTGAGCACGAACCGACCGTCGGCCTGGCGAGACAGGACCGTCGTTTGGACCTCGCGGCCACCGGCGAAGGCCGCGATCCGCGGCTTGTCTCCCTGCCAGCCGGCGAAGCGATATTCCAATTGGAGCTCGGCGGGGATCTCGACCGGTCGAAGCTCGAAGACCGGCGCATGGGTATAGTCGAAAGTGCCTGACGCCGGGCTGAACTGGGTCCAGAGCCAGGGGTTCATGCGGGTCGGCGCGATAGCCGCCACGCCGGTGTCGCTACGCAGCAGGCAGATGTTGTCACGCTTGCCGCCGACCACCTTGGGCAGGAAGCACCACAGCTCCGACGGCTCGCCCACGCCACGCTGGCTGAAGGAGCGGAAGGTCCCGGCATAGTATCCAGGCGCGCCCTTCGGCGCCTGGACGCCCGGCACCGTGATGCTGAAGCCGACCACGTCCTCGACCAGTTCGGCGGTATGCCTGTAGCGATAGGCCGACTTGATCAACGTCCCGCCCTTGTCGACGGGCTGGCTGGCGATGGTCGCTGGGCCGACCGCGGTGATCACGCCTGAGAACTGCACGCTCGCATCGCTCGCCCGCTGCTCGGGCGTCAGGGTGGGCGCGGCGTTGAGCGGCGCGGCCGGCACGCTGCCGCAGGCGGACAGACCCAGAAGAGCCAGCGCCATCGCGCCGCCCAGGAACACCGATTTCATCATCACCACCCCCAGTAGAGACGCGATGTGATTTTCGCCCGGCCGTCTCGTCAAGCGCCTTGATGCGCTACGGCCCGAAAAGGCTCCTCAGAACCCGTAGAGCGCCGCGTACTCCGCGTCCTTGGCGGCGATCTGGCGGGCGCAGTCGACCATCACCTTGGCCTGCTTCCAGGTGGCGTCGTCCTGCATCTTGCCGTCGATCATCGCCACGCCCGAGCCGTCGGGCATGGCCTCGAGGATCCGCCTGGCGAAGGCAACCTCGGCGGGATCGGGGCTGAACACCGTCTTGGCGATGGCGATCTGGCTGGGGTGCAGGCTCCAGGCCCCGGCGCAGCCCATCAGGAAGGCGTTGCGGAACTGCTGCTCGCAGGCGACCGGGTCGTCGATTGCCCCGAACGGACCGTAGAACGGCTTGATCCCGTGGGCCGCGCAGGCGTCGACCATCTTGGCGAAGGTGTAGTGCCAGAGGTCCTGCTGCACGCTGGCGCGGGGCAGGCCATCCGTATGCGGATCTTCGATCACCCGATAGCCCGGATGGCCGCCGCCGACCCGCGTGGTCTTCATCGCCCGGCTGGCGGCCAGATCGGCCGGGCCCAGCGAAACGCCCTGCATGCGCGGGCTGGCGCCGGCGATCTGCTCGACGTTCATCACCCCTTCGGCCGTCTCCAGGATGGCGTGCAGCAGGATCGGCCGGGTCACCCCGTGCTTGGCCTCCAGCGAGGCCAGGAGCTGGTCGATGTAGAAGATGTCCCAGGGCCCCTCGACCTTGGGGACCATGATGACGTCGATGCGATCGCCAGCCTTCTCGACCAGGGTCGCCACCTCGTCGAGGTGCCAGGGCGAGTTGAGGCAGTTGATCCGCACCCACAGCCCCACGCCCAGGGCCTTGAAATCGACCTCGCGCGACATCGCGATCGTCCCGGCCAGGGCCGCGCCCTTGGCGTCGGCGGGGATGGCGTCCTCCAGATTGGCCAGGATCACGTCGACGGTCGGCGCGATCTCGCCGACCTTGGCCCGCACCTTGTCCAGGTGCGGCGGCACGAAGTGGATCATCCGCTCGACGCGCGCGGGAAGCTCGCGCCACGGCGCCGGCGCGCCGATGGCCAGGGGTTTGAAGAAGCCTCGGGCGGTCTTCATGCGCGTCTTCCCTGTGTTCTTATTTCGCAGTTGCGAGAAGACTGCGGCGCGGGCGCGAGGGGGTCAAGGGCGACAACAACTCTCCCTTCCCCCTCGATGGGGGAAGGGCCGGGGATGGGGGTGGCTACGGCGTCAGAAGCCGCGCGGCCGCCAACTCAGCAGATCACCCCCGCCCCCGCCCCTCCCCCATCAAGGGGGAGGGGTTCTAGAAGGCGGCGCGTCATCCGGGTCCTCGCGGCCCAGTTCGTCGGCGGCGTCGTTCTGCGAGACGTGGGGTCCGGCCTTGCCCCGGCCCTTGCGCGCCGCCTTGGGCTCCAGGCGCAGGGCGGCCCGGGCGTCCTCACCCTCCTCGCCGAACAGGCCGCGCAGGCGCACGTCGCGCTGCGGATAGGGGATCTCGATCCCGGCCTCGCGCAGGGCGTCGTCGATGGCCCAGGTATAGGCCGCGAAGATCGCCGCCGGCCGCCGCACCGCCTCGACTGTCGGCCAGACGATCAGCTCGAACTTCAGCGCGTGCTCGCCATAGCCGACCAGCCAGACCTGGGTGCGGCGCACGGCCTCGTCGGCGCTGGTGAAGGGCACGCTGCGGGCGGCCCTCAGCACCGCCTCGCGGACCAGTTCCTTGTCGACCCCGAAGGCGGTGACGAAGGGCACGCGGATGCGGCGGGTGGTGCCGCGCAGGGTCCAGTTGATCACCTGGTCGTTGACCAGCACCGAGTTGGGGACAATGACGTCCGTGGCGTCGTTGGTGCGGATGCGCGTGGCGCGCGGCCCGATCTCGTGCACCACCCCGCGCGCGCCGTTCGACAGCTCGACGAAGTCGCCCACCGCCACCAGCCGCTCGAACACCAGGCTGACGCCCGAGGCGAAGTCCTTGATCACGCCTTGCAGGCCAAGGCCCACCCCGACGCCCACGGCGCCGGCGAACACCGTCAGCGAGGTCAGGTCGATGCCCATGGTCGACAGGCCCGCCAGCAGGCCCACCAGCACCAGGCCGTAGGTCGTCAGCTTCTCGACCACATAGAGCGAGGGCCCGCTGTCGGCCGCCCGCGCCCGCAGTCGCCTAAGGCCCGCCGCCGCCAGCCGCGCGGCCAGCAGGGCGGCGATGACGATGACGATCCCCGCCCCCAAGCCCCCCACCGTGATCGCCGACTTGCCGAGCTTGACCAGCTCGAGGGCGTCCAGGCGCTGCAGAGGATTGTCGGTCATGGGGCGGAGTTTGAGCGCGGGCGGGCGACGGGTTCAAGACCCGCCGCAAGACGGCCGCCGCTCAGAGATCCTCCCCCCGAAGGGGGAGGTGGCCCAGAGGGCCGGAGGGGGAAGTATCTGTTGAAGTCAGCGCGACCATCGGAGGAAGCAGGAACCTCCCCCCTCCGTCGGCTTCGCCGACACCTCCCCCTTCAGGGGGAGGATCTTTACCGCCCCACCATCGCCAGCCCAGCTTCCGCATACCGCGCACCCTCGACTTCCGTCTCCGGCACCGCGGCGGCGATCTTCGCCAGGTCATCGGCGCTCAGGGCCACGTCCACCGCACCGATGTTCTCCTGCAGGCGCGCCACCTTCGTGGTGCCAGGGATCGGGGCGATGTCCGGGCCCTGGGCCAGCAGCCAGGCCAGGGCCAGCTGGGCCGGGGTCACGCCCTTTTCGGCCGCCAGTTCCACCAGCGCCTCGACCAGCGACTGGTTCTTGGCGATCGCCTCGCCCTGGAAGCGCGGCAGGGTCGAGCGGAAGTCGTCCTTGCCGAAGCCGTCGCCGGCCTTGATCGCCCCGGTCAGGAAGCCGCGGCCCAGCGGGCTGTAGGGCACCAGGCCAATGCCCAGTTCACGGATGGTCGGCAGCACCTCGGCCTCGATCCCGCGGGTCCACAGCGAGTATTCGCTCTGCAGGGCCGCCACCGGCTGCACCGCCTGGGCCTTGCGGATGGTGGCCGCGCCGGCTTCCGACAGGCCGAAATGCCTGACCTTGCCCTCGGCGATCAGGTCCTTGACGGTTCCCGCCACGTCCTCGATCGGCACGTTGGGGTCGACGCGGTGCTGGTAGAAGAGGTCGATGACCTCGACGCCCAGGCGCTTGAGCGAAGCCTCGGCCACGGCGCGGATGTTGTCGGGCCGCGAGTTGACGCCGCGCATGCGTGGAACGCCCGCCTCGTCGGGGGCGATGTCGAAGCCGAACTTGGTGGCGACTGCCACCTTGTCGCGGAAGGGCTTCAGGCCCTCGCCGACCAGTTCCTCGTTCACATACGGGCCATAGACCTCGGCGGTGTCGAAGAAGGTCACGCCCAGGTCCACCGCCTTGGCCATCAGGTCGAACATCGCCTGCTTGTCGGGCGCGGGACCATAGGCCCAGCTCATGCCCATGCAGCCGAGACCGAGGGCCGAGACCTCAAGGCCGTCGCCGAGTTTGCGCGTCTTCATGGGCAGCTCCTGTTTCGGGAATTTCGGTCGCGGTCGCGCCGCGACGGCAGGGAGATGGGTCCGGCGGCGCGCTACGATAACCGCTTGCGGTCTCAACGCACTCCTGAGCATCTCTCAGTAATGTCGACCCGTCCCTTGCCCGACCTCGCCGTCTTCGCCCTGGTCGCCGAGCGCCGCAGCTTCCGCGCCGCCGCCCAGGTGTTGGGCGTCACCGCTTCGGCTCTCAGCCACACGATCCGCAATCTCGAGGCCCGCCTCGACGTGCGCCTGCTCAACCGCACCACCCGCAGCGTCGCCCCCACCGAGGCCGGCGAGCGGCTTCTCGCCAGGCTCGGCCCCGCCCTGGCCGACATCGACGCGGCGCTGGACGAGGTGGCGATGTTCCGCGACCGCCCGGCCGGCCGCCTGCGCGTCAATGTCGCCAGCACGGCCGCGCGCATGCTGCTGGCCCCGCGCCTGGGCGGCTTCATGAACGCCTATCCCGACGTGCGGGTCGAGATCGTCTGCGAGGACGCCCTGGCCGACATCGTCGCCGGCGGCTTCGACTGCGGGGTGCGGCTGGGCGAACGCCTCCAGGCAGACATGATCGCCGTGCCGCTGGGCGGCGAGCTGTCCCAGGCGCTGGTCGCCACCCCCGACTACATCGCCCGCCACGGCGCCCCGACCAAGCCCGAAGACCTGATGAACGGCCACCGCTGCCTGCTGGTGCGCCGCGCCTCGGGCCAGCCTTATCCGTGGGAGTTCGAGCGCAAGGGCCGCCTGGTGGTCGTCACCCCGCCGCCGGCCCTGCTCACCGACAACGGCGTCGTCATGCTGGAGGCCTGCCGCGCCGGCGCGGGCCTGGCCTTCCCTTTCCGCGAAGCCGTCGCCGACGACATCGCCGCCGGCCGGCTGGTCTCGCTGCTCGAGGACTGGTGCGAGCCCTTCCCCGGCTTCTTCCTCTACTACCCCAGCCGCCGCCAGCTTTCGCCGGCCCTGCGGGCGTTCATCGACTGGATGCGGGGGTAGGTCCCCTCTCTCTTTGAGAGAGGCGTTTGGAACGCGCGCCCAAAAAATCTCCTCGACCCTGTCGGCGCGGCGGGCGTTCCTTCGTCCTCGGGAAGACGCGGCCGCTCCAGGCCGTGCAGGAGGAGGAAACGCCATGCCGAAGATCTCGCCGTTCCTGTGGTTCGACAAAGAGGCCCTGGAGGCCGCCGAGTTCTACGTCTCGATCTTTCCCAACTCGAAGATCGTGTCGGTGAACCGCTACCCCGACGACGTGCCGCCGCCGGCGGGGCCTGGCGGCTCGGTGTCGACGGTCTATTTCGAGCTCGACGGCCAGCCGCACGTGGCGCTGAACGGCGGGCCGCACTTCAAGTTCACCGAGGCGATCTCGCTGTCGATCGACTGCGACGGCCAGGCCGAGGTCGACCACTACTGGGACGGCCTGCTGGCCGGCGGCGGCGCGCCCTCGCAGTGCGGCTGGCTGAAGGACCGCTACGGCCTGTCCTGGCAGGTCACCCCGCGCCAGCTGATCGAACTGACCACCGGACCGGACAAGGCCGTCGCCGGCCGGGTGTTCGCGGCGATGATGACCATGAGCAAGATCGACGTGCCGACGCTGGAGAAGGCCGCGCACGGCGGGTGAGACGGCCCTCGCCTCCGCCGCCATCCCGGCCCCGACGCGCGGAGGCCGGGGAGGCGACGGAGGGAGCACCATCCGCCAAACAATGTTCCTTGACTTAAACTCTACATATGTCGCCAATAGCGGCATGACCCGCGCACCCAACATCTCGCGCCAGACGGTCGGCGTGCTGGCCGCCCTGCTGGCCCAGCCCCAGGCCTGGCGCTACGGCTACGACCTGTCCAAGGAGACGGGCCTGAAGTCGGGCACCCTCTATCCGCTGCTGATGCGGCTGTCCGACCAGGGATACCTGGAGGCCGAGTGGCGCCAGCCCTTGCAGCCCGGCCGCCCGGCCCGCCATGCCTATCGCCTGACCGGCGCCGGCGTCGCCCTGGCCCGCCAGCGCGCCGAGACCGCGCCCAGCGCGGCCCCGCTCCAGCCCTCGGCGGTGCGTCCATGAGCCTCGCCGAGCGCCTGCTCGACCACGCCGCCGCCGTCCTGCCCGCCACCCAGCGCGACTGGGCCGTCGGCATGAAGGCCGAGCTTTCCGCCATCGACGCGCCCGGCGAGGCCCTGGCCTTCGCCGCCGGCTGCGTGCTGGCCGCCTATCGTCGCAGGATCAATCCCATGCGCATCGCCCTGGTCTCCGCCCGCATGTTCGTGGCCGGCGTCACCCTGCTGACCGCCGTCTTCCACGCCTTCATGCCGGCTTACATGCTGGCGATCCTGGCCGACCTGAAGCTGAACGGCATGAACGGCTTCGCCGGCCGCTTCCGCATGTTCAAGGGCCGCACCGCCGACGAGGCGATCTCCGGCGTGCTGATGATGCCGCTCTGGCATGTGGTCCTGATGCTGGCCATGGCGGTCGCCTTCGGCGCCTGCGCGTGGTTCATGGCCAAGGGCGACATGCGGCGGCTGTTCTTCGCCATTCTCGCCGGGGTCGCGGCCCACACGGCCAACACGCTCACCCAGCTGGCCCTGTGGCCGACGCCCTATTTCGTGCATCCCAAGGTCGCGGGCCTGAACTACGTCGCCTTCGGCCTGCTGCTGGTCGCGGGACTGCTCTTCTTCGGCCTGGACCGCTGGACCCGGCCGAAGCCTGCCACGGCCTAAGCCGCCTCGCGCTCGCGCAGCCAGCTCTCCACCGTCGCGTAGAGCACGTCCTTCTGGATCGGCTTGGCCACGTGGTCGACCATGCCGGCCTCGCGGCATTGGGCGATCTGCTGGGGCAGCGCGTCGGCGCTCATGGCGATGATCGGCACCGCCGAGGCCGCGCCCGGCAAGGCGCGGATGGCGCGGGTGGCCGAAAGGCCGTCCATGCCCGGCATGTGGATGTCCATCAGCACGACGTCGAAGCCGCCGCCCGCGGCCATCTCCACCGCCTCGCGGCCGTTCTCGGCGGTGATCACCTCGCAGCCGGCCAGGGCCAGGAAGGCGCCGCCGATCTCGCGGTTCATCGGGTGATCGTCGACCAGCAGCACGCGGGCCGAGGCGATCCGCCCACCGGCCGCGACCACCACCGCCGGCGCGGCCTCGCAAGGCGCCGCCATGAGCTCGATCCAGAAGGTCGAACCCTGGACCGGGTTGGCGGTCATGCCGATGCGCCCGTCCATCAGTTCGACCAGCGCCTTGCTGATCGCCAGGCCCAGGCCCGCGCCGCCGAAGGCCCGGGTCACCGAGCTGTCGCCCTGGCTGAAGCGCTGGAACAGCCGGTCGCGCAGCTGCGGCGGCACGCCGATGCCGGTGTCGACGATCTCGACGCGCAGCAGGTCGGCGCCGTCGCCGGGGGTCACGGCCAGCCGCGCGGTCACCCGCCCGGCCGGCGTGAACTTCACCGCGTTGTTGAGCAGGTTCAGCAGCACCTGGCGCAGACGATCGGCGTCCAGCCCGTGATGGCGGCCGGTCTCGCCCTCGATCTCGATGTCCAGCGCCAGGCCCTTGGCGCGGGCGTCCTGGGCGACGATGGCGACGGCGTCGCGGAGCACCGCCTCGGCGCGCGCGGGCTCGACCTGCAACTCGACCCGGCCGGCCTCGACCCGCGAGAAGTCGAGCACGTCGTTGACCAGGGTCAGCAGGGCCCCGCCGGCCCCGTCGATCAGGCCCACGTGACGGCGGGCCTCGGGCGCCAGGTCGTCGCGGTCGGCCAGCAGGCGGGTGAAGCCCAGCACGCTGTTCAGCGGCGTGCGGATCTCGTGGCTCATGGTGGCCAGGAACTCGGTCTTGGCCTGGCTGGCGGCCTGGGCGCGGGCCTGGGCGTTGCGGGCCAGGGCCTGGCGACGCACCAGGAGCAGCTTGAGGCGCTGCTGGTTGGCCAGGGCCAGGGCGGCGGCCAGGCAGGTGAACAGCAGCGCGCTGACCAGGAACTGCAGGGCGTGCATGCGCTCGGACGCCTGGGCGCGGGTCGCCGCCTCGGCGACGATGCCCAGCACGCTCAGCGGCGCGGCGATGGCGGCGACGATCACCGTCGTCCAGGCCGCGCCCTTGGGGCCCAGCCGGAAGGCCACCAGCACCCCGGCCGGAAACACCAGGAACGGCAGGGTGTGGCCCGGCCGCCCGAAGGCGATCAGGGCGGCGACCGCCACCATCACGTAGCAGGCGATCTTCTCCCAGACCGGTCGCTCGAAGCCGCGTTGGATATGCCGATCGAACAGGATCAGGGCGATCGGCAGGCCCGCCGTCATGCCCAGCGCGTTGACGAACATCCAGTTCTTGATCAGCACCGGCAGCGAGACGTGCAGCATCGGGGCGCTGGCGAAGGCCCCGATCACGGCCAGCACGGCGGTGATCGGCAGGGCCAGCCCCACGACCCTCAGGGCCTGGGTCAGGTTCTTCATCCTTGGAGGCCCGCCAAAGGCCCTGCGCAGCACCACGGCGATCACCGCCGCCTCGATGGTGTCGAGCACCGTGAACAGCGCCGTCATCGCCGGCGCCGTGCCGCCCAGGCGGTCCAGCAGCACGTGGCAGACGGTGGTGACGACCAGCAGGATCAGGCTGCGGCGCGGCGTCAGCAGGACCAGGCCGCCGGCCAGGAGGCCGTTGCACGGCCACAGGGTGGCCATGCCCGACGGCCCACGGGTCAGCAGGTCGCAATAGGCGATGGTGACGGCGTAGGCGAAGATCAACGCCAGCAGCAGGCGCGTCTGGCGCGCTTCGCCCTCGAACCGTTTCAAAGCCACCATACGCGTACTCGCGATCCCCTCGTCCCCCGACGAAATCGCCGGCAGGATCGCGCCCAACCCCAGCTAAACGGTTAAGACGAGACGGGAATTTCTCGCGACGGGCGCGATCAGGCCTTCTTGACGAACTCGGTGCGCAGCACGAGGCCCCGGACCTTGTCGACATTGGCCTCGATCTCGTCGGGATCGCCGGTCAGGCGGATCTTCTTGACCAGGGTCCCGCGCTTGAGGGTCACCCCGCCCGAACCCTTGACCTTCAGGTCCTTGATCAGGGTGACGTTGTCGCCGTCGGCCAGGATCGCGCCGTTGGAATCGCGGGTTTCGTCGGACATGGAAGGCTCCCTGGGCTCAAGGCAAGCCCGCACAAAAAGTACGGGCTTCTTAGAGCGCGCCGAGCGAAAGTCCAGGCGCTTTCCTACTTCGCCCGGCCCAGGCACGGCGCGCCGTCCGGCCCCGTGGCGCCGGAACAGACCCGCTGGGCCAGCATCGACTCCTTGCTCTCGACCAGGGTCTTGGCCCCACCCTTGCCCCGCACCAGGGTGAAGGCGTCGTAGAGCTTGCCGCTGGCGGTGTAGGCGGCGAAGCCCAGCTTGTCGGCGCCCACGTCGATCACCTGGTAGAACTCTGTGTCGGCGGCGACCTTGTCGGGCTGGGTCAGGGCGCGGTCGTTCAGGGCGTACATCTTCGAGCCGACCACCGAGACCACGTAGACCGGCCCCTGCGGCTGGCCGGCCTTGTGGCGGCGCGCGGCGTCGGCCTTGCCGGCCTCGCTGGTCAGGCGGGCGTAGCAGTGGTCGTGACCTTGCAGGACGAGGTCGACCTTGCGGGCCTCGAATACCGGCTTCCAGGCGGCTTTCAGCTTTTCGGTGTCCTGCGGGCGGGCGCAGGTGAAGATCGGCTGGTGGAAGGTGACGATGTTCCACCTGGCCTTGCTGGCCGCCAGGGTCTGGTCCAGCCAGCGGGTCTGGGCCTCCAGCGCGCCGAGATCGAGGGCGGCGGTGCCGTCCAGGATGATGAACCGCACGCCCTGGTAGTCGACGTAGTAGGTCGTCTCCTTGACCGGCTCGGCGCCATTGGCGGGCAGCGCGAACTGCAACGGCCAGTACGGGCCGAGCTTTCGGCTCTCGGTCCCGTCAGGCTTGGCCACGTCGACATACTCGTGGTTGCCGGTGGCCGGCAGCTGCGGAACGGTCGAGAAGTTGTAGGCGCCGGCCGCCGTCCACTCGCCCCATTCGTCGTCGTGGTCGAGGTCGTCGCGCTGGGCCACCAGGTCGCCGGCGTGCAGCACCAGGGCCGGCGCGGCGGTCGACTGGAAGCCCTGGCGGATCACCCGCGAGCCGATCGGCAGGATGCCGTTCTGGGTGTCGCCCAGATAGAGGAAGCGGAACGGGCGGAATGTCGCCGCGGCGGTGTGGAACTGCAGCCACTCGCTCCAGCCGTCGGCGCCCTTCACGCGGTAGACATAGGCCGTGTCGGGCGACAGGTCGGTCAGCCGCGCCTGGTGATAGAGGGCCGGGCCGTTGGCGCTGTCGATGGCCTTGCTGGTTCCCGAAAGGGTCTTGGCGCGGAAGGCCAGGCTCGGCCCGTCGATGGCCGGGGCCAGCTGGATCTCGGCGGCCGCCTGGCGCGGGTCGGTGCGCCAGGCCACCGCCATCTCGCGCGAGGGATCCGCGCCCGCGGTCAGCACGATGCGGTCGGGCAGGCCCTTGGGCTTGAACGGCAGGCCCGGCGAGCGCGGAACCGGCTGGGCGGCCTCCTGGGCGAGAACCGGAGCCGTCGAGAACGCCACCAGGCCCAGCGCCGCCACGCCGACGAGCAGTTTCCGCAAAGCCATGATTTTCCCTCCGTCGACTGACGACCCCACCGTCGCCGCTCCGCGCTACTGCCCGGGTTCCGTGACAGATTGACGAAGGTCGCCCGCCCCTACCCCTTCTTTCCCAGCGGATGCTTGGTGCGCACCACCTCGGCCAGGTGCTCCCCGGCCACGTGGGTGTAGATCTGGGTGGTGCCGATGTCGGCGTGGCCCAGCAGGGTCTGGATAACCCGAAGGTCGGCCCCGCCCTCCAGCAGGTGGGTGGCGAAGGCGTGGCGCAGCACGTGCGGGCTGACCTTCTCGCGGTCGATGCCGGCGGCGATGGCGGCGTCTTCCAGCAGTTGCGACACCCGCCGCGCGGTGAGCCGCCCGCCCTTGCCGCGCGAGGGGAACAGCCACGGGCTGTCCTTCTGCCCCTTTGGCAGGAATTGCGGCCTCCCCTCCAGATAAGCCTTCACCGCCGCACGCGCCGCGTCGTTCAGCGGGGCCAGCCGTTCCTTGCCGCCCTTGCCCTTGACCATCAGGAAGGCCGGGTCGCGCGCCAGGGCCGACAGCGGCAGGGCCAGCAATTCCGATATCCGCAGGCCGGAGGCGTAGAGCAGTTCGATGATGCACGACAGGCGCAGGCCCTGGGCGCCGTCCTTGGCCGCGGCGGCCGCCAGCAGGGCGTCGATCTCGGCCCTCGACAGCACCCTGGGCAGCGGCCGGCCGGCCTTGGGCGCCACGACCCGGCGCGACGGGTCGTCGGTGCGCCAGCCCTCGCCCAGGGCGAAGCGATAGAACTGCCGCACGGCCGAGCGTCGCCGCGCCGCCGTGGCCGGCGACAGGCCGCGCGCGCCCAGGTCCTGGAAATAGGCCTCTATGGCTTCGGCGTCGGCGGCGTCCAGGTCATTGCTCGCGCGCCCCAAAAAGCCGCGGGCGTCCTCGAGATCCTTCTCGTAGGCGCGCAGGGTGTTGGCGGCCGCCGCGCGCTCGACGGCCATCATCTCCAGGAAGGCCTCGACCCAGCCTTCGGCCTTGCCGCTCATTTCTTCTTCGGGGCCGGCTTGGGCGCGGCCGCCGCGGGCTTGGCCGGAGCCGCCGGCGTGGGCAGCAGGCCCTCGACGGCCAGAGCCCGGGCGTCGGCGGCAAGACCCGCGCGGTTCAGGGCCGCGACGATGCGGGCGCGGTCGGCGGCGGCGGGTCCGGCCGCCCCGGCGTCGGCGGCGACCGACAGGGCCAGCACGGCGGCCTCGCCCTTGCGGCCGGCGGCGGCGGCCGCGTCCAGCAGCGCCAGGCGCGCGGCCGAGGCGGTCGACTTGCCGGCCTCGAAGCCGGCGAAGGTCGCGCGATCCTCGGGGCTCAGCGTTCCGCCCAGGGCCTGCAGCACGACGGCCGCCGGCTGGGCCGGAGACTTGGCCCCGCCATTGGCGCCCAGCTCCACCAGCCGGTCCAGCGCCTGGTCGGTCGAACCGCCCGAGGCCGCCGCCAGGGCCGCATCGAACAGGGCGAGGTCCTGGGCGCTGACGCCCGGGATGGCGTCGCCGGTCATCTTGCCCCGGATGGCCTGGGCGGTCTTGACGTCGCCGGCGGTCAGGGCCGCGCGCAGGAAGAGGCCCGGATCGGCAAGCGGTGCGTCGGCGGCGACCATGGCCGCGATCAGCGGGGCGGCGGCGCGGGCGGCGGCGGCGAAGTCCGCCCCCGGCTTGGCCGACTTCAGGAACGCCCAGTCGGAGCCTTGCGCGGCCGCCAGGTCCGCCGCCGGCGGGGCCAGCAGCGAGCGGGTGGCCGGAGTGGCGGTCGCCGAAGCGGCCTGGATGTCCAGCCCCAGCTTCCTGGACAGGGCATAGTTGATCCCGGTGCGCAGGCTGGCGCCGCCGGTCGGCGCGCTACCCGACAGCAGGGCCGGCATCAGCCGGGCGTAGTCGGCGTCCTTGCCCTGCTGCTGGGCGAGGTTGAAGGTCAACTGGGCCTCGGCGGTCTGACCGGCCCGCGCCTGGCAGAAGGCCCGCAGACGCAGCCAGTAGCCGGTCCCGCGATCGGCGCTCAACGCATCGGCGACGGCGCAGGCGCGATCGTCGTCGCCGGCGATCAGGTTGGCTTCGGCGGCGGCCATGGCCAGGGCGGCGTTCTGGTCCAGGCCTGGCGTGCGGTCCATCACCCGCTTGGCGCCGGCCGCCTCGCCCAGGGCGATCAGGGCCAGGGCCCGCGTCCCGCCCATCTCGGGATCGTCGCCGACGCCCGCCGGAGCCCGCGCCCCGGTGGCCAGCACCCGCCGCGCGAACTCGGCGAAGGCCGGCGACAGCGGCTTGGCCGCCAGCTTTGGCAGGGTCTCGCGCATAAGGCCGGGAGAGGCGTCCTTCCACAGGTCGCCCGGCAAGCCGGTGTCGGCGGCGGGGTTCGAGAACAGGTCGGGCGGCGCCAGCGTGCTGACCGCCACCTCCTGGGCCTGCGCGGCTGCGGCGGCGAGAACGGAGACGGCGGCGGCGAGCGCCAGCGGGGAACGCGGGGAGAAAGCCATGGTCCCTACTATGGCAAGGAAGCGCGGCAGGCAGAAGACGGTCGGACGGCGATAACGCGGCGAAAGGGCGTAACCGTGATCGGCCATAAATGCTTGCGAGCGAACAAGTTTGGGTTCAAAGCGCGAACCTGTTGCTTACCTAGCGTGAGCTTGAGCCCGTGGGGGGCTCCATACGTCCATCAGTTCGGACGGGAGTGGTCGAGCCGCGTCGATCATCCACGGGAGACCCCATGCCCTCCACCCTGTCCGACACCCGTAAAGCCGTCAGTCCGCTGGCGCGGCTATGGCTGCTGCTGCTCGGCGCGGTCATCCTGGCCGCGGGCCTGTTCTTCCTGATCGGCGGCGGCAAGCTGCTGGTTCTGGGCGGCAGCCCCTACTTCGTGCTGGCCGGCGTGGCGCTGGTCGCGGCCGGCGTGCAGATCGCCCGGGCCAAGGCGAGCGGCGCCCTGCTGTTCGGCGCGGTGTTCGCCGGCACGGTGGTCTGGGCGCTGGCGGAATCGGGCCTTGCGTTCTGGCCGCTGATCTCGCGCCTCTTGGCGCTCAGCGTCGGCGCGGCCGTGGTGGCCTTCTCCTATCCGCTGATGGCGCGAGCCAGCGGCAAGCCCTCGGCCCTGGTCCCCGCCCTGGCGACCGGCGCGGTGCTGGCCCTGGGCGCGGCCGCCGGCTTCACCGCCATGTTCTTCCCCCATCCCACCGTGGCCTTCGCCGGCGCGGCGGCGGGCCTGGTTCCGGTCGATCCGGCCAAGGCCCAGAAGAACTGGGAGGCCTACGGCAACACCCCCGGCGCCAGCCGCTTCGTGGCGCTGAACGAGATCACCCGCGACAATGTGAAGGGCCTGAAGGTCGCCTGGACCTACCGCACGGGCGACGTGGCGGTCAGCGACGGCAACGGCGCCGAGGACCAGGACACCCCGCTGCAGGTCGGCGACACCGTCTACATCTGCACCCCGCACAACAACGTCATCGCGCTGGACGCCGACACCGGCCGCGAAAAGTGGAAGGCCGTGGTCGACGCCAAGGCCTCGGTCTGGATGCGCTGCCGTGGGCTGGCCTATTTCGACGCCGGCGCGCCGCTGCTGCAACCGACCGCCGCCGGCTCGACGCCCGTTCTGACGGCCTCCGTGCCTGAAGGCGCGCCCTGCCGTCGCCGCATCCTGATGAACACCATCAACGCGGTGCTGATGGCCTTCGACGCCGACACCGGCAAGGCCTGCCAGGACTTCGGGACCGCCGGCCGGGTCGACCTCAAGGCCGGCCTGGGCGACGCGCCCGACCCGCAGTACCAGCTGACCGCCGCCCCGACCCTGGCCGGCACGACGATCGTGGTCGGCGGCCGCATCGCCGATAACGTCCAGGTCGACATGCCCGGCGGCGTGGTGCGCGGCTTCGACGTGATCACCGGCGCCCTGCGCTGGGCCTTCGACCCGGGCGATCCGTCGATCACCAAGGCCCCGCCGGCCGGCAAGACCTACGCCCGCTCGACGCCGAACGTCTGGTCGTCGATGTCCTACGATCCGGCTTCCAACACCGTGTTCATGCCGGTGGGCAGCGCCTCGGTCGACCTCTACGGCAAGACCCGCAGCGCGCTCGACCATCGCTACGGCGCCTCGATGCTGGCGCTGGACGCCACGACGGGTCGCGAGAAGTGGGTGTTCCAGACCGTCCGCAACGACCTGTGGGACTTCGACGTGCCGATGCAGCCCAGCTTCGTCGACTTCCCCAAGGCCGGCGGCGGCACGGTTGCGGCGCTGGTGTTCGGCACCAAGGCCGGCCAGCTCTACGTGCTCGACCGCGCCACGGGCCAGCCCCTGACCAAGGTCGAGAACGTGCCGGTCAAGGCCGCCGACATCCCCGGCGAGCCCTACGCCCTGAGCCAGCCGCGCTCGACGGGCATGCCGCAGATCGGCGCCCAGACCCTGAAGGAAGCCGACATGTGGGGCGCCACGCCCTTCGACCAGCTTCTGTGCCGCATCGCCTTCAAGGGCATGCGCTACGAGGGCCTCTACACCGCGCCGGGCACGGACAAGTCGCTGAGCTTCCCCGGCTCGCTGGGCGGCATGAACTGGGGCGGCCTGTCGACCGACCCGACCACCAACACCATCTTCGTCAACGACATGCGCCTTGGCCTGTGGGTGCGGATGATCCCGCAGGACACCAGCAAGGCGGCCGTCGCCGGCGGCGGCGAGGCGGTCAACACCGGCATGGGCGCCGTGCCGCTGAAGGGCACGCCCTATTCGGTCGACAAGAACCGCTTCCTGTCGGTGCTGGGCATTCCCTGCCAGGCCCCGCCCTACGGCACGATGACCGCCGTCGACATGACGACGCAGAAGATCAAGTGGCAGGTCCCGGTCGGCACGGTGCGCGACACCGGACCGCTGGGGATCAAGATGGGCCTGCCCATGCCGATCGGCCTGCCCACGCTGGGCGGCAGCCTGGCCACGCAAGGCGGCCTCGTCTTCTTCGCCGGCACGCAGGACTACTATCTGCGCGCCTTCGACTCCGCGACGGGCAAGGAAGTGTGGAAGGCCCGCCTGCCGGTCGGCAGCCAGGGCGGCCCGATGAGCTACCGCTCGCCCAAGACCGGCAAGCAGTACGTGGTCATCACCGCCGGCGGCGCGCGCCAGTCGCCCGATCGCGGCGACTACGTCATCGCCTACGCCCTGAAATGAGCGGACCGATCGAACGGCTGGGGGTCGTCGCCGGACTGGCGGCGGCCCTGGCCTGCGCCTCGCCGGTCCAGGCCCAGACGACCGGGCGCGCGACCATGACAGGTGATTGGGGCGGCGCGCGCACCCACGCCGCCGAGGCGGGCGTGACCTTCCGCGGCGACTACGTGTCGGAGACCTTCAGCGTGCTGGACGGCGGCCTGCGGCGGAGCGGCGGCTACACCCAGCAGATCCGGGTGGGCGCCGACTTCGACCTCGACAAGCTGGCCGGCTGGTCGGGCGGGATCCTGCACCTGACCTTCAACGACCGGCGCGGCAAGGGCGTGTCGTCCGACGTGGTCGGCAACCGGCTGCCGATCCAGGAGGCCTATGGCGGCCAGTACACGCGGCTGACCGAGCTCTCCGTCGAGCAGCAGCTGGACGGCGGACGGCTGGACCTGCGGGCCGGCTTCTTCGCCATGGGCAACGACCTGGGCGGCATGGCGATCGGCTGCAACCTGGTCAACGCCGCCTTCTGCGCCCACCCGCTGTCGATGTCGGGCGACAGCGGCTGGTACAACTATCCCAACGCCCGCTGGGGCGTGGCGGCGCGCTACGCGGTGCGCCCAGAGCTGCTGGTCCGCACCGGCGTCTACCAGGTGAACCCGTCCCTCAACAACAAGGCAAACGCCTGGCGCCCCTTCGCCTCGGGCTCGACAGGGGTGATGCTGCCGTTGGAGGTGGAATACGATCGCGGGGCCAACGGCGGACTGCCCGGCCACTACAAGCTCGGGGCCTACTACGACAGCTCGCGCGTGACCCGGCAGGGCGAGACCGGCAGCGTGAAGGGCCGCTACGGGGTCTACCTGCTGGCTGACCAGATGATCTGGCGCGAAGGAAGCGGTGGGCGAGGCCTGTCGCTGTTCGGCCAGTTCACCAGCAATCCCAAGGCCTCGGCGCCGATCACCCGCTGGTACGAGGCAGGCCTGGTGAAGACCGGAACCTTCAGGGGCCGCGACGCCGACACCATCGCGCTGGGCCTCGTCCACGCCCGGCTCAATCCGCGCCTGCGACAGGCCTATGCCGACACCTCGGCCACGCCGGTCGACTACGGCGCCCTGCCCGCCGGCGAGACCGCGATCGAGCTGAGCTACGGCTGGCAGGCCAACCGCTGGCTGACCGTGCGGCCCGACGTCCAATACATCATCGAACCCGGCGCCTTCGGCTATCGCGACACCCCCAACGCCCTGGCCGTGGGGGCGCAGGTGAAGGCGCAGTTCTGAGGGGCGGAGCGGCAGCCGAGCTCCCCCAACCTCCCGTCATTCCCGCCCTTGTGGCGGGAAACCCTGTTTCCGCTCGCAGGCGCGGCGCAAGCGGACTGCCTGGCAGTCCGCCCCTCACTTCCCTGCGGCTGACAGAGGGGTTCCCGCCACAAGGGCGGGAATGACAGGATTGAAGTAGAGGCCGTGGATGACTTCCGTGTCGGATGAGGCCACGACCCCGCCTCCCTCCCCCAAAACTAACGCCCGCCCCAGGAATAACCGCAGTCCCAAGCGTGGCGGCGGGGACGCGGGTCGTGTATCGGGGGAGCCGACCATGACCGCCGATCTCGCTCCGCCCCGCTATCCAGATCTCCGTGACCGGACCATCGTGCTGGTCGGGCTGATGGGCGTGGGCAAGTCCAGCGTCGGCCGGCGCCTGGCCAACACCCTCGACCTGCCGTTCCGCGACGCCGACAACGAGGTCGAGCGCGCCGCCGGCCGCTCGATTCCCGAGATCTTCGCCGAGATGGGCGAGGACGCTTTCCGCGACGGCGAGCGGCGGGTCATCGCCCGCCTGCTGGACGAGCCGCCGCACGTGCTGGCCACCGGCGGCGGGGCCTTCGTCAACGCCGAGACCCGCGCCCTCATCAAGGACAAGGCCATCGCCGTCTGGCTGAAGGCCGACCTGGAACTTCTGGCCCGCCGCGTCGGCCGCAAGGACGGCCGTCCGCTGCTGAAGAACCGCGACCCGATGGACGTCCTGCGTGAGCAGGCGATCACGCGCTACCCCGCCTATGGCGAGGCCCACCTGACCGTCGAGACCGGCGACACGCCCCACATGGTGGCCGTCGAGGCCGTCATCGCCGCCCTGCGGGGCCGCCTCGCCGCCGCGCCCTCTACCGGAGAATAAGACCGTGATCCGCACCGTTCCCGTGGGCCTGGGCGATCGCGCCTACGACGTCGTCATCGGCACGGGCCTGATCGACAAGGCCGGCGAGCACGTACTGCCGTTCCTGTCCAAGCGCAGGCGCTGCGCCGTGGTCACTGACGCCAATGTCGGCGAGCACCACGTTGAACGCCTGTCGGTGTCGCTGGAAAAGGCCGGCGCCGCGGTCGACGTCATCGTGCTGCCGCCGGGCGAGGAGACCAAGAGCTTCGAGGGCCTGGCCCACCTGTCGGACCAGCTGCTGGCGCTGAACCTGGAGCGCGGCGACATGATCGTGGCCTTCGGCGGCGGCGTGATCGGCGACCTCGCCGGCTTCGCCGCGGCGATCTACAAGCGCGGCGTCGACTTCATCCAGATCCCGACCTCCCTGCTGGCCCAGGTCGACAGCTCGGTCGGCGGCAAGACCGCCATCGACACCCCGCGCGGCAAGAACCTGATCGGCGCCTTCCACCAGCCGCGCCTGGTGCTGGCCGACCTCGACGTCCTGGCCACCCTGCCCGCCCGCGAACTGGCCTGCGGCTATGCCGAGGTCATCAAGTACGGCCTGCTGGGCGACTTCGAGTTCTTCGAGTGGCTGGAAAAGAACGTCCACGCCGTGCTCGAACGGGACACCCAGGCGCTCGTCCGCGCCGTCGGCCGCAGCGTCGAGATGA
This sequence comes from Caulobacter sp. CCNWLW153, assembly GCF_036889365.1. NCBI lineage: Bacteria > Pseudomonadati > Pseudomonadota > Alphaproteobacteria > Caulobacterales > Caulobacteraceae > Caulobacter > Caulobacter sp. CCNWLW153. Next base: position 71,794 of record NZ_JBAKFV010000008.1, on the reverse strand, counting down.
AGGCCGAGATCGTCGCCGAGGACGAGAAGGAGGCCGGCCGCCGCGCGCTCCTCAACCTCGGCCACACCTTCGGCCATGCCATCGAGGCCGAGATGGGCTTCGGCGACGCCCTCAAGCACGGCGAGGCCGTCGGCGTGGGCATGGCCCAGGCCTTCCGCTTTTCGGCCTCGCAAGGCCTGTGCTCGGCCCAGGACGCCGTCCGCGCCGTGGCCGCGATCAAGGCCGCCGGCCTGCCGACCACCCTGGCCGAGGTGCGCAGCCAGCCCTTCGGCGCCGACGCCCTGATCGCTCACATGGGCCAGGACAAGAAGGCCGAGGGCGGCGCCCTGACCTTCGTGCTGGTGCGCCGGATCGGCGAGGCCTTCGTCGCCAAGGGCGTCGATCCGGCCCCGCTGCGCGCCTTCCTGCTGACCGAGGGCGCGACCGGCTGAAGCCGCCGCCTCCTTGTCGCACCGGGGCGAGACAAGCGTTTCACGTCAAAGCTTCCCTAAAAGCCAAGCTTGTTTACGATCGGCGGAACCGCTCCGTTTCCGGCGCGTTCAGGTCGACGCGCCGGAGTGTCGGCGATGGGGTCTAGGGGGAGCCTAGGTGACCGTTTTGGAGGCCGACGCGGTGTCAGCGACGGAGGAGATAGTCGATCTCCGCCGGCGGCTGGCCGAAGCGCAGGCCGCTCACGCCGACGAGGTCCGTCGCAACGAGGTGTTCAGCCGCATCGCCGCGGCCATCGGCGCGCACCAGAGCCTGGGCGAGACCGTCCAGGCGGTGATCGACGGCGGCGTCGAGCTGATCGGCGCCCAGTTCGGGGCCTTCTTCTACAATGTCATCGACGACGCCGGTGAGAGCTACATGCTCTACGGTCTGGCCGGCGCGCCGCCCGAGGCGTTCGCCGACTTTCCCATGCCGCGCAAGACGGCGATCTTCGCCCCCACCTTCGACGGCGTCGGCGTGGTCCGCTCGGACGACATCCTGGCCGATCCGCGCTATGGCCAGAACGCGCCACGCCGGGGCATGCCCGATGGGCACCTTCCCGTGCGCAGCTACCTGGCCGCTCCGGTGACCACCGTCGACGACGTGGTGCTGGGCGGCCTGTTCTTCGGCCATCGCGAGACCGGCAAGTTCGACGCCCGCGCCGAGACCCTGATCATCGGCCTGGCCGCCCAGGCCGCCGTCGCCATCGAGCGCAGCCGCGCTGGCGAAGCCGGGCACCGGGAGCTGACGGAGCGCCGCCGCACCGAGGAGCGCCTGAAGTTCGCCCTCGATTCCGGCCGCCTGGGCTCCTGGGAGCTCGACGTCGGGACCCGCGCCTACGACGCTTCGGACATCTGCAAGTCGAACTACGGCCGCACGGCCGACCAGGACTTCGGCTTCGACGACCTGGTGGCCACCATCCACACCAGCGACCGCGAGCGGATGCTGGCGGCCATGGACGAGGCCATCCGCACCGGCGGCGACTACGACATCGAGTACCGCGTGGTCATTCCCAGCGGCGAGACGCGCTGGGTGCACGCCCGCGGCCGCGCGGCCGTCCGCGACGAGACCCCGGTGATCGGCGGCGGCGTGCGGCGCATGGCCGGCGTGTCGCTGGACGTGACCGAGCGCAAGCGGGCCGAGGAGCGCCAGCGCCTGCTGCTCAACGAGCTCAATCACAGGGTCAAGAACACCCTGGTCACCGTCCAGTCTATGGCCGCCCAGACCCTGCGCGCCGCCGAAAACCTGGACGCTTTCCGCGAGGCCTTCGAGGCCCGGCTGATCGCCCTGTCGCAGACCCACAACCTGCTGACCGAGCAGAACTGGGAAAGCGCCAGCCTGCGCGAGATCGTCGACGCCGAGCTGGAGGCCTTCGCCGGCCGCGAGCGGCTGGACTTCGACTATGTCCGCGACCTGCGCCTCAACCCCAAGGCCACCGTCGCCATCGGCATGGCCGTGCACGAACTGGCCACCAACGCCGCCAAGTACGGCGCCCTGTCGACGCCCGAGGGGCGGGTGACCGTGGCCTGGTCCATCGAACCGCTCGAGGCCCCCGCCCGCCTGGTCCTGACCTGGACCGAGCGCGACGGCCCGCGCGTCACCCCGCCGGGCCGTCGCGGCTTCGGCGCTCGCCTTCTGGAGAAGGGTCTCGCCGGAGAGTTGTCCGGCGTGGTCCGTCTCGCCTATGATCAATCCGGCTTGGTCTGCGCCATGACGCTGCCCCTCGCCGCCCTGGAGCCGTGAAACAGATGAAGACCCTCGCCGCCCTGAAGGTATTGGTGGTCGAAGACGAAGCCCTCGTCTCGATGCTGGTCGAGGACATGCTCGGCGATCTCGGCTGCGAGGTCGTGGGCCCGGCCGCCGAGATCGAGGAGGCCCTGCGCCTGGCCGGATCGGCCGAGATCGACGCGGCCCTGCTCGACGTCAACCTCGGCGGACGCCCGATCTTCCCGGTCGCCGACGCCCTGAAGGCGCGCGGCGTGCCCTTCGCCTTCGCCAGCGGCTACGGCGAGGCGGGCCTGACCGAGCCGCACAAGGGCTCGGCGGTTCTGCAGAAGCCGTTCCGCGAGGCCGACCTGCGCCGGGTGCTCGAAGGCCTGGCCGCCCAGGTCGTCTGAGGCCGCGGGCCTTCGCGCCCGCTACATCTCCGGATCTTCGACAGCCGTCCCGGTCGCCCGGGGCGGCTGTTTTCGTCTGGCCGCGCGCGCCGCGGGCCAGGCAAAGAACCAGGGCAAAGAAAAAGGGCGGCGAGGTTGCCCTCGCCGCCCTTCCCAGCCCCCTAGAGGGTTGGTTTTCCTACCACTTCTTGCTGACGTTCACGAACATACGACGGCCGAGGATGTCGTAGGACGAGGCCAGACGCATGTTCGAGAAGCGGCTCGCCGACGACGTCGAGTAGAACGGCGGTTGCTCGTCGAACACGTTGTTGATGCCGGCGATCACGGTGATGTCGTCGAACTTGCGACGCACCGAGATGTCGTGCGTGGCGTTGAATTCGATGTGACGCTTCACGTACGTGCCTTGCTGGTCACGGTACAGGATACGGTCCGTGCCGTAGCCGCTGATGGCGTCGTCGACGTCCGAGGTCTTGCCGATCATCTGGGTGGCCCAGGTCACGGTCCAGTCACCCTGATTGTACGAGACGCCGGTGCGGCCCGCGAAGTCGGGGTAAGCGGTGAAGCCCTGGTTCTTGAACGCCGGAGCGCCGCCCGTCAGCTGGGTGTACCAGTCGAGGGTCCAGGTGAACTGACCCGACACGGTCAGGGTGCCGTGCGGCAGCTCGTGACGGTACGTCGCGCTCAGGTCGAGGGCGTTGTTCCACTGCTTGGCCACGTTCAGGTAGGCATCCGTCACGGTCAGAACGGCGCCGAAGGTCGGCGACGAGGTGTCCGTGTTGCGGGTGATCAGGCTGCAGTACGAGCTGGTCGGGAAGTCAGAGGCATCCAGGCACGAGTCCAGGATGTTGGCGGCGCCGTAGCGCTGCACCTGGTTGTTGACCGTCAGTTCCGAGTAGTCGAGCGAGACGTTCAGGTCGATGAAGCTCGGCGTGAAGACGATGCCGATCGACTTGTTATCCGACTCTTCGGCTTCCAGGTAGCCAGCGCCCCCCTTGGCGAAGATCGTGAACGAGCCGGCCGCGCCGTGCGTCGACGTCGGGGTGATGCCCAGGGCCGCGCAGTTGGCCTTTTGGCGGTCGGTGACGCCCGCCGTCGAGCCGTACTGGTAGCAGGGGTCGTTGGTCTGGGCCAGGAAGCTGGTCGACGAGCCGAGGTACAGTTCGTACAGCGCCGGAGCGCGGAACGAGGTGCCCTTGTTGGCGCGCAGGGCCCAGGTGGAGTTGATGTTCCACTTCAGGCCGGCCTTGTAGGTGCTGCTCGAGCCGTACGACTTGTAGTCCGAGTAGCGGGCCGAGTAGTTCAGCGTCAGGTTTTCGACGAACGGCAGGTTCTTCAGCAGCGGGACTTCCAGTTCGCCGAAGAGTTCCTTCACTTCGTCCGAGCCGTGGGTCTCGGCCGAGGCGGCCGCGCCGTTATAGTTGCTGTTGCGGCTGTTGAAGCCCGGGACGTCGTCCAGGCTTTCCTTGCGCAGCTGGAAGCCGACGGCAGCGCCGACCATGCCGGCGGGCAGCTTGAACAGGTCGCCGCTGATCGAGCCTTCCACGTACTGGTAGACGTACTCGGTGTGGCCTTGCTCGTAGCCGTTCAGGAAGGCGTACTCTTCCGGCGTCAGGTAGCTGCTGCCGACGGTCGAGACCTTGCCCAGGTTGATGTTGGTCGGGCAGGTCGCGTTCGGCATGTTGGCCGAGATCGTGACCAGGGCCTGGTTGCATCGGGCGGCGCCCGAAACGGCCAGGAGGCGGTCGTTGTAGATGAAGTCCTGGCCGTAGTCGCCCGACGACTTCGAGTACTGGCCGTAGATGTCCCAGTCCCAGTTGCCGAGCACCGGCAGCGATTCCGGCAGCACGCCGCGCACGCCGAGGACGACGCGGGCGTAGTCGACGCTCTGGTCGCGGGTGACCGGCAGCACGAAGATCGGCGAGAACGACGAGGCGGCCAGCGGTGCGCCGGTCGGACCGACGTAGCTCGGGTTGTTGGCGAAGTTGAAGGGGTTGGTCGGGTTGTTCGCGTTGATCGTCGGACCGATCTGGCGAATGCTGCGCTGCTCGGATTCACGACGGTTCAGCAGCAGTTCGCCGTAGAGTTCCGTCTTTTCGGTCAGGTCGAAGCCGCCCGTGACGAATACCGACTTGCGGGTCACCGGCGACACGGCGTGGCGGTAGCCTTGCAGCGGCGAGTCGGTGGTTTGCAGCGCCTGCGTGGAGCGGGCGAAGGCCAGCGGGCTGGCGCAGTTGCCGGTCCGGTTGGCGCCGCAGACGATGTCATAACCCAGGCCAGCGCCGGCGTTGCCGACCGCGGCCAGGCTGGCATTGACGCGGCGGAAGCCGTTCAGGTCCCAGCCGTTCGAAGTGGCGGTGGCGTCCGGAATGTAGCGGTTCGAGCCGCGGATGTAGATGCCGGTCAGGGTGTTCAGGCACTTGTACGAACCGTCGGGCATGACGAGGTCGCGACGGGCGCCGGTCACCGGATCGAAGGTGTAGTCCTGCGGGCAGTTCAGGTAGTCGCGGTCTTTGAAGCGCAGGCCGTTCGACTGGTAGTAGTCGGCGGCGACGTTCACGTAGCCGCGGCTGAAGGTCCAGCCCTTCGACAGGTTGGCGCGGTAGACTTCACCGCCCTTGCTGAACGGCACGTTGGCGTAGACGGCCATTTCGCCGTCGTCGCTGTTGCGCTTCGTCATGATGTTCACGACGCCGGCGATGGCGTCCGAACCGTAGATCGACGAGGCGCCGCCGGTCAGGATTTCGGTGCGGTCGACGACCGAGCTCGGAATGACGTTCAGGTCGAACGGGCCGACGGTGCCGCCGATGCCGGCGGGACCGGCGCGACGGCCGTTGATCAGGGTCAGGCTGCGCTGGGCGCCCAGGCCGCGGAGCGACAGGGTGTTGGCGCCGTTGCCGCCGGTGGTGACGAAGCCGGTGAAGTTGTTGTTGATCTGCTGGCTGGTGGCGCCGAGGATCGAGCTCTGCAGGATCGAGGCGGTGTCGACCTGGCCTTGCAGTTCGGCGCTTTCGCTGGTGATCACGGTCACCGGCGAGGCGCTGTTGAATTCCGAGCGCTTGATGCGCGAACCGGTGACGACCAGTTCTTCAACTTCGTTGGCGGCGGCTTCTTCCTTCGGCGCCGGCTTGGCCGTCTGGGCCGAAGCGGTCGACACGACGCCAAGCATCGCGATACCCGCGATAACCGTCGTCGCGAGCAGATTTCTCTTATCAAACGTCATCAATGAAATTCCCCCGCGGGCTGCCCCGCACTGCATTTCGCCAGCGGCACATCCCATACCGTCGGCGCGGCGAAACGTAACAGGTTTGCGACCCACCTCAACGCACTTGGCCAAATTGTGACGCGGATGTCCGAGATCGTAGCAAATACGACACAGTTTTGCCCACAGGGCCGGCGGAAGCGACCTCCAAGAACGATGATCCTTGGATGAAACTGCTGGTCGCCCTAATCAAGGGCGGGGGTTGAGGCGAAGGCGGGGACGCTGCAATCATCAACCCCACGCTACGCGCACGCCTTGTGCGCGCTCACGTAGATTCGGGGGAATCCTGTTGCTTTCCAAGCGTTTGATAAGCTCCACCATGGCCGCCCTGCTGGCGGCTTCCGCTTTGTCCGCCGCACCGATCGCGGCGCTCGCCGCGCCCGCGCCGGTTCCCGCCGACGCTCCCAGCGCGAAAGATCTTACCCGTTTCGCGCTGATATCGAATGTCGTCGTCTCGCCCGACGGCAAGCATATCGCGGCGCTCACGTCGGGCGACGGCGCCAAGGTCAACATCAGCGTCTGGCGCACCGACGCCATGGACAAGCCGCCGACGATCCTCGGCTCGACCAGCATGGTCTTCAAGAGCGTGAGCTTCGTGAAGAACGACCGCCTGCGCGTCGCGGTGATGCAGCCGCTGACCGTCCGCAGCTGGAAGGGCCACGTCCGGAGAACCTACATCACCGACCTGGAAGGCAAGTCCTGGACGGCCCCGCTGACCGACACCGATGAACCCAAGACCGACGAAGAGGCCATCAAGCGCGCCCGCGCCGGAGGTCCCGTGCTCGTCAGCGCCCTGCCGCGCGATCCGAAGAATGTCCTGATGATCGACAGACGCTCCGGCAGCGAGGGCGACGTCTACAAGGTCAATGTCTACACCAACTCGGCCGAGCGGATCGACCGCATGGCGGGCCGATACGAGGGCTTCCTGACCGACGGCAAAGGCGACATCCGCGGCCGGATCGACACCGGCTTCGAGGACGGCAAGGCCTATGCCGTCCAGCAGATCAAGAACCCGACCACCGGAGCCTGGGAGGAGCACTTCCGTTCGTACGCCCGCGACCGGAACTTCACGACACTGGAAGGCTTCAGCAGCGATCCGAACATCGCCTACGTGTCGATGGTCAAGACCAACGGCAAGCGCGGCGTCTATGTCTACGACATCACCGCCAAGCAGGTCCTCGAACCGCTGTTCGAGCACAAGCTGTTCGATGCCAACGGTGTGATCCTCGATGAGAAGGGTGAACTGCTGGGCGTGACCTACGACGACGCGCGCGGCAGCATCTACTGGGTGGACGAAGGCGTCGGCGCGCGCTTCAAGGCCGCCCGCACGGCCTTGGGCGTCAAGATGGAGCCGCTGGCCTGGACCGACCCCGACACCGAGGCGAAGACCCGGTTCAACGTCTCCACCGACTTCGACATCTCGGTCGTGGACACGTCCGAGGACCGCAGCGTCCTAATTATCGAGAAGTCGGGGCCCAAGCTGCCCCCCGAGTACTACCTGCTCGACAAGACCGGCAAGCTGACCCTGCTGGGCGGTTCACGCCCGTGGGTCAAGACCGCCGGCCTGGGCCAGACCAGGCTGGTGCAGTACACGGCCCGCGACGGCCTGCCGATTCCCGGCCTGCTGACCACGCCGCCGGCCAGCTTCGGCGCCGGCCCGCATCCCACCATCATCCTCCCCCACGGCGGCCCCTGGGCCCGCGACCATCTCGGCTGGGACGTTTCCGGCTGGGTGCAGTACTTCGCCTCCCGCGGCTATGTCGTGCTGCAACCCCAGTTCCGCGGCTCGCAAGGCTGGGGTGAAAAGCTCTGGCGCGCCGGCGACAAGGAGTGGGGCGGCAAGATGCAGGACGACAAGGACGACGGCGCCAAGTGGCTGATCGACCAGAAGCTGGCCGATCCCAGCCGCATCGCCATGTTCGGTTATTCCTACGGCGGCTACGCGGCCCTGGCCGCGGCGATCCGGCCCAACGGCCTGTACCAGTGCTCGGTCTCGGGCGCCGGCGGCAGCCTGGCGGAGATGAAGAAGGCGACGAGCAACAGCCGGTTCCTCCGTGAGCGCCAGGCGCCGTCGGTGGACGGCCTCGACGCGATCCAGAACGCCGGCGACGCCAAGATCCCGGTCTTCCTCTACCACGGCGATCGAGACGACAACGTCGACATCAAGGACTCGCTGCGCTTCATCAACGGCCTGAAGAACGCCGGCAAGCCCTACAAGTGGCTCGAGATCAAGGACATGGGCCATGGCTACGCGACCATGACCCCCGAGATGATGGAGACCCAGCTGGTCGAGATCGACAAGTTCTTCCAGAACGAGTGCAAGCCCGGCGGCCTCTGAGGCGCGAAGGCGAAAACAGAAAGGGCGGCTCGAAGGAGCCGCCCTTTTTCGTCGTCCTCAGCGCCCCTTGGGCGGGGCGACCGAGAAGTCCATGTCGAACAGGGTCGGCACGTCGGTGACCCTGGCCCGCTCGATGGTCAGCAGCCGGGCCTTGGTGGCCGCGCCGCCGTCGGCGCTGAAGCCGCCCATCCTGCCGTCGGCGCCCAGCACCCGGTGGCAGGGCACGACGATCGGCCAGGGGTTCTCGCCCAGAGCCTTGCCCACCGCCCGCATGGCCCCCGGCTCGCCCATGGCTTTCGCCAGCTGGCCGTAGGTCGAGGTCTCGCCGGGGCGGATGGCGCGGGCGATCTCGTAGACCCGGCGGTTGAACGGCTGCACGACGGTGAGGTCCAGCGCCAAGTCGGAAAGGTCGTCGCGCCCTCCGGCCAGCAGGTCGATGATCCGGTCGGCCGCCTCGTCCACCTCGGGCGGCGGCGCGGTCTCGACGGCGTCGGGATAGCGCTTGCGCAGCCGCGCCCAGGCCGCGCCCGGCGCGGTCTCGGGCAGTTGCACGCCGAGCAGTCCGCCGGCGCCCCACGCCAGGCCGCAGCGACCGATCGCCGTCTCGAAAAGCATGAAGCCCTGTCCCATCGCCCCATAGATTAACACCGCTGTTGCCGGACGCGAGGGCCGCCCTCTACCTTTCCACGACCTTGCTTCGGAGACCGCCCCTTGCGTCGCCTCTTTCCGCTCGCCGCCGCCCCCGTCCTCGCAATGGCTCTCGCCGCCGGTCCGGCCCTGGCCGGCGACATCCTGGTCCACGGCGGGCCAATCCATACCGGCGTGACCGGAGCGCCCGCCGCCGAGGCGGTGCTGATCCGCGACAGGACCATCGCCTTCGTCGGCCCGCTGGCGGCCGCCCGGGCCACGGCCGCCAAGGACGTCCGCGACATCGACCTGAAGGGCGGCGCAGCCTATCCCGGCTTCGTCGACGCCCATGCTCACCTGACCGGCATCGGCCTGCGCGAGCTGACCCTCAACCTCGACAAGACCGATTCCGTCGAGGCCCTGGTCGCCGCCGTCCGCGCCTATGCAGAGGCCCATCCGGGCGACGCGCCGATCTACGGACGCGGCTGGATCGAGACCCACTGGCCCGAGAAGCGCTTTCCCACCCGCGCCGATCTCGACCGCGCCGCGCCGGGGCGCATCATTGTGCTGGGCCGGGCCGACGGCCACGCCCTGGTGGCCTCCAGCGCCGCCCTGGCCAAGGCCGGCCTGACCCGCGACACGAAGGCGCCCGACGGCGGCCAGATCCTCAAGGACGAGACGGGCGCGCCCACCGGCATGCTGGTCGACCACGCCCAGGCCCTGGTCGAGGGCGTGATCCCGCCGCCCTCCCCCGCCCTCAAGCGCCAGGCTCTGGAGACGGCCGGCAAGCTCTACGCCGGCCGCGGCTGGACGGGTCTTGGCAACATGAGCGTCGAGGCGGCCGACCTCGATCAGCTGCGCGGCCTCGCCGCCGAGGGCCGCTTCTTGCTGCGCGTCGACAACTACATGGACCCGTCCGGCGCCGACGAAGTGCTGAAGACCGGCCCCAGCGCCGACCCGACCGGCCTGATCCGCCTGCGCGGCGTCAAGCTCTACATGGACGGCGCCCTGGGCTCGCGCGGCGCGGCCCTGCTGTCGCCTTACAGCGACGCCGAGGGCCTGGGCCTGGTGCTGACCGAGCACGACCAGGGCCTGGCGCTGATGAAGAAGGCGCGGGCCGTGAACGCCCAGGTCGCCATGCACGCCATCGGCGATCGCGGCAACCGCATGGTGCTGGACTGGTTCGGCGAAGCGCTCGGAACCGAGACCGGCCGCCGCTGGCGCATCGAGCACGCCCAGGTCGTCGACGCCGCCGACCTGCCGCGCTTTTCAAAGCTCGGCGTCGTGGCTTCGATGCAGCCCAGCCACGCGATCGGCGACCTCTATTTCGCGCCTTCGCGCCTGGGAAAGGATCGCCTGAAAGGCGCCTATGCCTGGGCCGACATGCTGAAGAGCGGCGCGGTCGTGGCGGCCGGCTCCGACGCGCCGGTCGAGGTCGGCGACCCGCGCATCGAGTTCTACGCCGCCGTCGCCCGCAAGAGCCTGACCGGCTTTTCCAACGCCGACTGGCATCCCGAAGAGGCCGTCACCCGCCAGCAGGCCCTGCGCATGCTGACCTGGGGTCCGGCCTACGCCGCCTTCGCCGACCAGCAGCGCGGCACGCTGGAGCCCGGCAAGGCGGCCGACCTCACCGCCTTCGACCGCGACCTGATGACCGTGCCCGAAGCCGAGATCCTGAAGGCCCAGCCGATCCTCACCGTGGTCGACGGCAAGGTTGCCTTCGAGCGGTAGGGGAATGCTACCAGGCCAGCAGCGCCAGACCCGGGACATCCAGGAAGTCGGCCGGGTTACAGGTGACGAGGGTGGCGCGATGGGTCAGCGCCTGGGCCGCGATCATCCGGTCAAGGATCTTGCGACGGGAATGGCCGGTCGCCGGCACGATCGCGCGATAGGCGTCGGCGGCCTCGGCCCCGAAATCCAGTACGGGCAGCACATCGAGCATCGCGTCCAGACGGGCTCGGCGCGCGGCGTCCGCGAGCTCACGATAGACGCCGCCTTCGAGCTCAACGCGCGAGACGATCGACAGGAGCACGGCGCCGTCCAACCCCGCGATCTTTGCTGAAATGACCGGATCCCCATCGCGCAGGTGGATCGCCACGTTGGTGTCGAGGACGAAGGCCGCCACGCTCTAAAGCCCAGGTCGCTCAGGCAGGTCCTCATCGTCGCGGACTTCCACCGCGCCCGGCTTGGGCAGATCGGCCAGCCGCGCGACCAGATCCTGAACGGCGCCCCGCGCCGGATAGATCGTCAGCACGTCGCCCGAGCGAACCAGGGTAAGCTCGGTCTCCTCCGCGAACGCCACCTCCTTGGGCAGGCGCACAGCCTGGCTGTTGCCGCTGCGAAAGGTTCGAGTGCTGGACCGGGTCATCCGCGCCTCCAAGCATGCACCTGTATATACACCCGGAACGGGCTCGTTTCCGGGCCTGCCCCTAAGCCGCGTCCGCCTTGGGGCTCGTCGCCCCTTCGATCGCCGCCAGCAGGTCGGCGAGATTCAGCGGCTTGGCCACGAAACCGTTCATGCCGGCGGCGAAGTAGGTCTCGACCTGATGGGGCATGGCGTTGGCGGTCACCGCGATGATCGGCACGGCCGCCAGGCCTCGCGCGGCCTCGAACGCGCGGATGGCCTCGGCGGCGGCCAGGCCGTTGAGTTCCGGCATCTGGATGTCCATCAGGATGAGGTCGATCGCCGGATCGGCCTCGTAGGCCGTTACCGCCTGGCGGCCGTCGGCGGCGAGGGTCAGCTCGACCTCGAACGGCGCCAGCAGGGCCTGCAGCACGGTCTGGTTCACCAGATTGTCCTCGGCCGCCAGGATGCGCAGCGCGCCCTGCGGGGCCGCCTGGACGACAGGCGAGACGACCGCCGTCGCCGGCTCCTCGACCAACGGGATCAGCGGCAGGTCGACGCCGAACGTCGCCCCCTCGCCGTCGCGGCTCTCCAGCCACAGCCCGCCGCCCATCCGCTCGGCCAGGCTGCGCGAGATGGTCAGGCCAAGACCCGTACCGCCGTGTCGCCGGGTGGCCGAGGCGTCGGCCTGGGTGAAGGCCTTGAAGATCCGCTCGCGGTCGGCCTCCGACACCCCCTCGCCGGTGTCGGCCACCGTGAAGCGCAGACCGGCCTCGCGCCGCTCGACCGACACGGCCACGCCGCCCTGATCGGTGAACTTCACCGCGTTGACCACCAGGTTGCCGAGGATCTGACGGAGACGAGGCGCATCGCCCAGCCACGCGCCCGCCGCCGCCTCATCGACCGTCAGGGTCAGCGACAGGTCCTTTTCGGCGGCCAGCGGCGCATAGGGCGCCAGCGCCAGCCGCACCGTCTCCTCGAGGTCGAAGGCGGCCTCGTTCAGCTCCATGCGGCCCGCCTCGATCTTGGACAGGTCCAGGACGTCGTTGAGGATTTCCAGCAGGGCCGCCCCGGAGGCGCCGATGATCTCCAGCCGCTCGCGCTGATCGTCGTCCAGGGCCTCGCGCGACATGACCTGGGTCATGCCGAGGATGCCGTTCAGCGGCGTGCGGATCTCGTGGCTCATATTGGCCAGGAACTCGCTCTTGGCGCGGCTGGCGCCCTCGGCCAGGCGCCGGGCCTCGATCTCGCGCTCGGTCACCGTCACGTGCTCGGTGATGTCGGTGATGATCAGCAGGAAGCCGCCGTCCTCGGCCGGCGTCAGCTTCAGCGACTGGAAGCGGCCGTCTGGCGAGCTGAAGGTGTCGGGCGACACCCATTCGCCCACCTGGTCGTCGACGGCGTCGAGCACCGCCCTGGCCGCCTGGCGGGCCTTGGCGTCCATCGCCGTGCGCTCGGCGATTTCGGAGAGGCTCATGCCCCGCGCCAGGGTCAGGTCGTAAGGCCGCGCGAAGTCGGCCAGGGTGGCGTTCCACACCTGCAGCAGGTTGTTGCGGTCGAAATAGCCCAGGCCGATCGGCGCCCGGTTCAGGGCCGAACGCAGGGTCGCGAAGGCCGAGCGATGGGCCAGGCGGTGGGTCAGCAACATGCCGCAGCCGGCCAGGACGATCATCGAGACCATGGCGATGACCGACCGCGCCAGCTCGTCGCGCGTGAACCGGCCCGCCGCCTCGAAGTCGGCGATCGGCAGCAGGGTCACCGCGCCCATGCCCAGGAAATGCAGGCCGCAGACGGCGGCCGCCAGCAGCAGGATGGAAGCCGCCCGCCCGCGAAGGCCGCTCTCGCGCCGAAGGTCGGCGAAGGCCAGGGCGGAAAGGCCGGCGGCGACCAGGATCGCGACGACCACCAGGTCCGCCCGCCAGATCATCAGGGCCGGCAGCCGCATGGCCGAGACGCCGACGAAGTGCATGGCGGCGATGCTGACGCCGCAGATCGCCCCGCCGGCCAGCCGTCCCGTCCGCCCGGCCGCGGTCATGGCCACGCCCGCGCCGCCCGCCAGGCCGGCCAGGGCCACCAGGAACGACAGGGCCGTCATCGGCTCGTCGAAGCTGAGCCGCAGTCCGGGCTGGAAGCCCAGCATGGCGATGAAGTGGGTGGCCCAGACGCCGCTGCCCAGCACCAGGCCCGTCAGCAGGATCCACGCGGTGCGGGCCGGTCCCGCAGCCGTCGCACCCCGGTGATAGGCGTGCACGCCCACGGCCATCGACGCCAGGCAGACGAGAAGCGCCCAGATCACCAGCGTCGGGTCGTGCTGATCCAAGCACCGGAGCGTGGCGAACATGGGTCCTGGCCAGGATAAGCGCGAGCGGGAGGAACTCTACCGTCCTCATAGCCGCTCCCTCCGGCCAGCATGGTTTACGGCCCGGGCGGCGGATCGTCGCATCCCGGGCCAAGCCGCCGCTTGCCTCGCCTCGATTCCCGCCCCACTTTCGGAGGGTCATGAGCGACCGTTCCACCGGCCTCGCCCCGTCGCGGCTCACCGCGGTCCTGGGGCCCACCAACACCGGCAAGACCCATCTGGCCGTCGAACGCATGCTGGGCCACGGCTCGGGCATGATCGGCCTGCCGCTGCGCCTGCTGGCGCGCGAGATCTACGACCGCATCGTCAAGCTGCGCGGCAAGGCGGCCGTGGCCCTGATCACCGGCGAGGAGAAGATCGTCCCGCCGCGCGCGGCCTATTTCGTCTGCACAGTCGAGGCCATGCCGCTGGGCCGCGAGGTCGACTTCGTGGCCATCGACGAGATCCAGCTCTGCGCCGATCCCGAGCGCGGCCACATCTTCACCCACCGCCTGCTGCACGCCCGCGGCCGGTTCGAAACCATGCTGCTGGGCGCGGCGACCATGGCCCCGCTGGTCCGCCGCCTGCTGCCCGACGCCGAGATCGTCGGTCGCGAGCGCTTTTCCAACCTGTCCTATGCCGGCTCCAAGAAGCTGACCCGCCTGCCCCGACGGACGGCGATCGTCGCCTTCTCCACCGACGCGGTCTACGCCATCGCCGAGCTGATCCGTCGCCAGCGGGGCGGCGCGGCCGTGGTCATGGGATCCTTGAGCCCCCGCACCCGCAACGCCCAGGTCGCCCTCTACCAGAGCGGCGAGGTCGACTTCCTCGTGGCCACCGACGCCATCGGCATGGGCCTGAACATGGACGTCGACCACGTGGCCTTCGCGGGCTTGCGCAAGTTCGACGGCCGCCGCACCCGCTGGCTGCACCCGCAGGAGGTGGGCCAGATCGCCGGCCGCGCCGGCCGCTACACCCGCGACGGCACCTTCGGCGTCACCGGCGACTGCGAGGAGATGGACGAAGACCTGGTCCAGGCCGTCGAGGAGCACGCCTTCCAGCCGATCCTGGCGGCCGAGTGGCGCAACGCCCGGCTCGACTTCGGCTCGCTGCAGGGTCTGTTGCGCTCGCTGTCCGAGCCGCCCAACCGCACGGGCCTGACCCTGTCGCAGGAGGCGCTGGACGAGCGCACCCTGCGCAAGCTGGCCGCCCAGGAAGACGTCGTCGCCCGCTGCAAGACCGACCGCTCGGCCCTCTTGAAGCTGTGGGACGTCTGCCAGACTCCCGACTTCCGCAAGACCACCGACGACGACCACCAGCGGATGGTCAAGACCCTGTTCGACGACCTGACCACGGGCCGCAAGCGCCTGCCCGAGGACTGGATCAACGGCCAGTTCAAGGCGCTGGACCGCACCGACGGCGAGATCGACAGCCTGGCCGCGCGGCTCTCCGGGGTGCGCACGCTGTCCTACATCGCCAACCGTCCCGACTGGCTGGCCAATCCCGTCCACTGGCAGGGCCGCACCCGCGAGCTGGAAGACAAGATCAGCGACACCCTGCACGAAAAGCTGATGGCCAGGTTCATCGACCGCCGCACCAGCGTGCTGATGAAGCAGCTGGGCGAACGCGACGTGCTGCTGGCCGGGGTCGCCCAGGACGGCGAGGTCAGCGTCGAGGGCCAGGTGGTCGGCCGCCTGACCGGCGTAACCTTCGTTCCCGAGAAGGCCTCGACCCCGCTGGAGGAACGCGCCCTGCGCAACGCCGCCCAGCGCGCCGTGGGGCCCGAGATCGCCCGGCGCCTGGGCCTCTTGGCCGCCGAGCCCGACGAGGCCTTCGCCCTGACGCCGGACGGCGCGATCCTGTGGCGCGGCGAGACGGCCGGCGCG
Source organism: Caulobacter sp. CCNWLW153 (assembly GCF_036889365.1). Lineage (NCBI taxonomy): Bacteria > Pseudomonadati > Pseudomonadota > Alphaproteobacteria > Caulobacterales > Caulobacteraceae > Caulobacter > Caulobacter sp. CCNWLW153. Next base: position 56,417 of record NZ_JBAKFV010000008.1, on the reverse strand, counting down.
GTGCGCTCGGGCGGCGACCTGCTGTCGCCCCGCGCCCGCCTGCTGGGCGAGCTGGGCCCCGCTCCCGCCCGCGAGCGGGCCGAGCGCCGGCTCGACGCCTTCCTGGCTTCCGAGGTCGACCGCTGCCTGGCCCCGCTGCGCAAGCTTCAAGCCGCCTTGGCCGGCGGCGAGCTGCGCGGCCTGCCGCGCGGCGTCGCCCACCGCCTGCTGGAAGCCGGCGGCGTGCTCGACAAGCGCCCCCTCGACCCCGAACTTAAGGCCCTCAGCCAGGCCGAGCGCCGGGCGCTGAAGAGCCTCGGCGTGCGCATCGGCGCCTTCTCGCTCTATTGCCCGGGCGTGCTGAAGCCCGAGGCCATCGCCTGCGCGCGGGCGCTGGACCCCGGCGGCTGGCGCGGCCCGCTGGTGGGGCTCGCCCCCCTGCCCTCGCCGCCGCCCTCCCCCCGCGCCCTGGTCGCCAGCGGCCTGCGCGTCGCCGGCAAGCACCTGGTGCAGGTCGAGACCCTGGAGAAGCTCGACGGCCTGCTGCGCGCCGAACAGCGCCCCGGCGGCGTGGTGCTGACCCCCGCGGCGCTGGAGGCCCTGGGCTGGACACCGGCCGAGGCCTCCTCGATCCTGCGCTCGCTCGACTACACCCCGGCCGTGCGCGCCAGGCCCGACGCCCCGATCATCTGGAAGCGCCGCGGCGCCCAGCGGCTGGAGCCCAAGCCGGTCAAGGCCCGCCCGGACTCGCCGTTCGCGGCCCTGGCCAAGCTGACCGAGCCGCCGCCCTCGCCCGCCCGCCGCAGGAAGCCCCGCCGCCGCAAGCCGGCCGCCGCGCCCGAGAAGGCCGCCTCATGAGCGACGAGGCCCATAACGACGAACACTGCCGCGCCGACGTCTGGCTGTGGCGCGCCCGCTTCTTCAAGACCCGCTCGATGGCCGCCCGCTTCGTCGACGAGGGCCGCATCCGCCTGACCCGCGCCGGCGCGCCCGACAGCCGCATCGACAAGCCCTCGCGCGTGCTCAAGGCCGGCGACGTGCTGGTCTTCGCCATCGGCGGCCGGCTGGTGAACGTGCGCATCCTCGACTGCGGCGAACGCCGTGGCCCGGCGACCGAGGCGCGGGGACTGTACGAGGCGCTGGAGGGGTAGCGCGGACCTTACCTGCTCTCCCTCTGGAAGAGGGCTTATGAGCCTCCACCTTTCCCATGGACGTCGCCGCGCCAATCGCTACCTTGGGATGAGTTGCATCCTGGGGGAGTACCTGCGTGGCGTCGTTCCGTCCGGCCCTGGCCGTGAGCCTGGCCCTTATGCTCGCCGGCGTCGCGCACGCCCAGCCCTCCGCCGGCGCCGCAGCCGGCGCCAGCAAGGCTCCCGCCAAGCCTGTCGCGCCCATCCAGGCCTACGACCTGCCGCAGATCCAGGCCTTCGGGAACGCCATCTATCGCCAGGACATCGCCGCCTGGCTGGCCAGCGACGCCCTGGCCGCCAAGGTCTCCGACCTGCGGGCCGCCGGCCTGCGGGGCTGGCTGGTGCAGGACGACGGCAAGACCGCCAAGGTCCGCTTCATCCGCGACAAGGGGAACGGCCTGGAGATCGGCTACGACGTCGTGGTCGACGGCAAGGGCGCGGGCCCCGTCACCGAGCCGGCCGACCGCAAGCTGACCGACGAGGAGCGGCTGGCGTTCTCGGCCCGCCAGGCCGCCGCCGGGGCGGGCGCCAGCACCTGCCGCGCCGGCTACAACACGGCCATGGTCAAGAACCCCGACGGCGACGGCTGGATCGTCTGGCTGCTGGCCCCCGCCCCGGCCGCCGGCGCCATTCCGGTCGGCGGCCACTACCGGATCTTCGTCGCGGCCGACGGCAAGACGGTCAAGCGCGTCGACGCCCTGTCGGCCTCGTGCCTGCTGATCGAGAAGCCCAAGGCCGCCGACGGCAAGCCGGCCCTGGCCTTCGCCAGCCACATCGTCTCGCCCACCCCGGTCGAGACCCACGTCTTCCTCAGCAGCCTCTACAAGATGCCGCTCGCCATCGGCACGAACGGCGGCAAGGACGTCTGGGTCATCGACAAGGGCAAGATCAGCAAGACGGACTTGGGCAAGAAGTAGGGCCAGCGAGCATAGGCCCTCTCCCGGAGGGGAGAGGAAGGGGCCGAGCCCTACCCGACGAACCCGTCGACGAAGCCCGGCACCTTCTCCGGCGGCATCGGGCGGCTGAAGTGGTAGCCCTGCACCTGGTCGCAGCCGTAGGCGGCCAGGGCTTCCAGCTGCTCGCGGTCCTCGACGCCCTCGGCGACCACCTTCATGCCCATCGAGCCGCCCAGGGTGATCACCGCCTTGACGATGGCGGCGTCCTCGGTGTTCTGGACGAAGCCCTTGTCGATCTTCAGGCGGTCGATCGGGAACTGCCGCAGGTTGGCCAGGCTGGCGTAGCCGGTGCCGAAGTCGTCGAGCGCGATCATCACCCCGGCGGCGTGCAGCTTGCGCACCGTGTCGCTGACCACGTCCGAGGCCCAGCCCATATAGACCGTCTCGGTGACCTCGATGGTCAGCCGATCGCACGGCACGCCCCAGCGGGCCAGGCGCTCCTGCACCTCCTCGGCCAGCCGCCCGGAGCGGAACTGGGCGGCCGAGATATTGACCGCCACCCGGCCGAACTCGACGCCTGCGTCCAGCCAGGCGCGCATCTGCTTCAGCGCCGTCTCGAAGGCCACGTCGCCCAGCTTCAGCGAAAGGTCCTGGTCCTCGAAGGCGGCCATGAAGCGGTCGGGCGTCAGCACGCCCTGCTCGGGATGGGCCCAGCGCATCAGCGCCTCGAACCCGGCCACCGAGGCGCTCTCCAGGTCGATCACCGGCTGGTAGTAGAGGATGAACTCGTCGGCCTCGATCGCCGCGCGCACGTCGCGCAGCAGCTCCAGCCGCTGTTCCAGGGCCGAGCGCATCGACGGGTCGAACAGGATCGAGCGGTTTCGCCCCTCGTCCTTGGCCCGATAGAGGGCGATGTCGGCGTTCTTGAAGATGTGGTGCGGGTCGGCGTCGGGATCGCCGTGCAGGGCCGCCCCGATGCTGGCGCTGACCGAGAAGCTGCGGCCGCCGTGCTGGATCGGCTGGCGCAGCAGCTCCTGCAGCGACTTGATCGGTCGCAGCATGTCGCCCTCGCCGTGCAGGCCGCGCAGGATCACCGCGAACTCGTCGCCGCCCAGGCGGGCCACCGTGTCGCCCGAGCGGAAGGCATGGCGCAGCACGTCGGCGAGGCGCCGCAGCAAGGCGTCGCCAGCGTCGTGGCCAAGGGTGTCGTTGATGTCCTTGAAGTGATCGACGTCGATCATGATCAGGCCGAAGATCTCGCCGGCCATCTCCGAGGCGTCGACCGCCTCCTGGAACTTGCGCTGGAAATAGGCGCGGTTGGGCAGGCCCGTCAGCGGGTCGCGGAAGGCCAGGTTCTCGACCGCTTCGGTCTGCCGGCGGCGGTCGGTGATGTCCTTGAACAGGTTGACCAGCCGCTCGGGCTTGCCGTCGGCGCCCAGGAAGCGCTTGCCGACCGAGCGCACCCAGGTCTCGATCCCGTCGTCGCGGTTGAGGCGGAACTCGAACACGGCGGCCTCGCCGTCGCGGCGGGCGCGCATGATCTGGGCCATGCGCTCACGGTCGTCCTCGTGCACGATCTCCAGCGGATCGCGGTCGAACAGGCACCACTTCTCGAGCTCGAGACAGGTGCCCGAGACATAGACCTCGCCGGTCTTCAGATCGACCTCGCGCACCATCAGGTCGTCGAGCTCCAGCGCCAGCTTCAGGCGCTGTTCGTTGCGCTCGGCCCGCAGCGCGGTCTGGGCGTAGCCGGTGACGTCGCGCGCGGTGACCATGACGGCGAAGATCACGCCCTCGTCGCTGCGGCAGGCGGCGAACTCGCTGCGCCAGATGCGCTGGACGCCTTCGCTGGTCTGGGCCCGGTAGCGCGAGAACGGCTCGCCGGACGCCAGGCAGCGCTCCAGGCTCTCGACGTCCTCCAGGTTCATCAGGCAGCGGGCGAACGGTTCGCCGGGATGCAGGCTGGGGGTCAGGTCCTCGTCGCGCCACTCGGGGCTGACGGCGACCAGCCGGCCGCTGCGGTCGATCAGGGCCGCGGCGAACGGGGCGTGCGCGACGAAGGCCTCGAACGAGGCCATTCGAAGCCGCAATTGCGCGTGGATGTCATCGGCCGCCATGGACGGCGCGGGCTTCAGGGCCATGGAGAGCATTCTGCTGTCGGCTTCCCGACGTTGTTCTTGGACGCGTCCTCAACCGCACACTGAAACGCTCTTCCATAAGAAAAGGTATCTTTCGACGAACGCCGTTGTGCATCGTCGGAAAGCCGACACGGAGCGGGATCGGCGACGATTTTGCCTGTCGCCCTGCGGGCGCCATGAGAAATCCTGCGGGCCTCGCGCGCGGCGCCGCATTGACATTCGGCGCCGTCGCTCCGAAAACGCGGCCGCGTTAAGTCCGTCCGAGAAAGCCGCCAAGTTCCGATGACCTACATCGTCACCGACGCCTGCATCCGCTGCAAGTTCATGGACTGCGTCGAGGTGTGCCCGGTGGATTGCTTCTACGAGGGCGAGAACACCCTCGTGATCAATCCGGACGAATGCATCGACTGCGGCGTCTGCGAGCCGGAATGCCCGGTCGACGCCATCAAGCCGGACACCGAGGACGACGCCGACGGCAAGTGGCTGCGGATCAACTCCGAATACGCCAAGGTCTGGCCGAACATCACCGTGAAGGGCGAGCCGCCGGCCGACCGTGCCGACTTCGAGCGCGAGACCGGCAAGTTCGAGAAGTACTTCAGCGAAAAGCCCGGCAAGGGCTCCTGATCCACGCAAAATCCGGCGTTTGGCGGCCCTAATCGGGCCGGCATACCCCAGGTTGGGGTCGCAAGCCTTTCATGAGGCTGAATTTTATGCTATTGTCGCCCTCGACGTGACGGGTGCGGCCTCGCACCTGCATGTCTCGTGGAAGACGACAGCCGTTCCAACGGCTCGCCCGATCGAAGGCGAAGGGTGACTTAAGAGACACTCCAAATCCTGATCCGACTTGGCCCCGCCTCTCCGACGGACGGGTTGCTATCGCCTTTTGGAATGTTTGGAAACGGCGTTTTGGGCGCAAGCCCAATTTTATGAGGACGAACGAATGAGCAAGAGCGGTCTGGAATTCTCGGTCGGCGATCACGTCGTCTATCCCGCCCACGGCGTGGGGACGATCCAGGGCATCGAGACCCAGGAAGTGGCCGGGATGTCGCTCGAGGTTTACGTCATCACCTTCGACCACGAGAAGATGACCCTTCGCGTCCCGACCAAGAAAGCCAAGGTCGCCGGCCTGCGCCCGCTGGCCGAAGGCGACGTCGTCAGCCAGGCCCTGACCACCCTGAAGGGCCGCGCCCGCGTCAAGCGCACCATGTGGTCGCGTCGCGCCCAGGAATACGAAGCCAAGATCAACTCGGGCGACCTGGTGTCGATCGCCGAGGTGGTCCGCGACCTGCACCGCGCCGAGAACCAGCCGGAACAGTCCTATTCGGAGCGCCAGCTCTATGAATCGGCCCTGGACCGCATGGCTCGTGAAGTCGCCGCCATCGAGCGCATCGACCGCGAAGCCGCCATCGGCATCCTGACCAAGTCGCTGGTCAAGACGGCCGCCTAAGGCCTCCTGAGCCTACGACGTTTTCGAAGACGCCCCCGGTTTCGCCGGGGGCGTTTTTCGTTGGAGAACGCCCCTTCCCTCCCGGGCTTCGACCAGGCGTCTCAATCTGAAGCGGGCCCCGCCGATCCTGTTGCGACAGCCGGATCTCGGTGCAATTTCTGATTGATGGGGCCGCCAGCGCACGCTCGGCCCGCCGCCGCGGAGCGTGTCCGCGCAGCCAAACATTGGGGGGATCCGATGCCCGACGGAATGACGACTACGGCCACGGCTACGGCCACGAGCGACAACCTCCTGGCGGAAGTCAGCACCATCATGCAGCCGCTGGCGAACCACTGGCCCGGCAACGCCGAGGTCGGCGCCTGGGACTTCGGCTTCTCCGTCAACGGCAAGCCGATCTCCGTGCAGCCGGAGAACAGCAGCCAAGTCTATGACTACTTCCAGATCGAGCTGGTCGGCCAGAGCTCGCTGGCGACCATCGGCAATCGGGCGCCCGCCGGTTACGGCCTCTATGTCACCTACGAGGCGCCGACCGAGCCTCCGGCCGGATTGCAGCTGATCGCGGCCAAGCCGGACACCACGGTGGCGTCGACGACCTACGACGACACCATCAGCTGGACCGCCACCGGCAGCTTCGGTTTCTCGAGCGACGGGGGCATCTCCGTCTCGTTCGGCGGCTCCAAGACGATGACCCACTCGACGAGCACCACGGTTTCGGACCTCCAGATCCTCAACCGATCGCACGTGGGTCCTTCCGCGATCGGCCATTGGGAATACATCGTCGCCGCGGGCTCGCTGGAAGCCCAGGGCGCGACGCCCCTGCTGGCCCAGATGCTGCTGTGCCGCCCGCATTCGGCCGATCCGCTGCAGATCCAGGTCGAGGTGTTCGCCTATTTCAACAACAAGGGGCTGAGCGACAACCTCAACTGGACCGGGCTGAGCCAGGCCGTCACCGGCTTCAACGGCGACAATCTTCCGCCGCTAGAGAACGGCAATGCGCGCATCGCCATGCAGTACACGCTGACGATCGACGCCCCGCCGGCGCCGACGGCGGCGAGCTGATGCGCCAAAGGCCCCGCCATCGCCGGCGGGGCCTTTACGCGTTCGACGCGGCGCGCCCCTGGAACGCCCTGATGTTCGCCGGCACCTCGGACGGAATGTCGAAGGCCGCATCGCCGGCCGCGCCGCCGCTCGCACGGACGGCCAGGGCCTGGGATCGGCAGGCGGAGGGCGTCATGCCGAACGCGGCGCGAAAGGCGCGCCCGGCGGCCGTGTGGTTCTCGAAGCCCCATCGGCGCAGGATGGCGGCGATCGGCTCTCGCGCCAGGACCGGATCCGACAGGTCGCGGAAGACGCCCGTCAGCCTGCGCCCGAGGATGTAGCGCCCGACGCCGCCATAGGGCTCGAACATCCGGTAGAGGGTCGGGCGGGTCACGTAGAACTGGCCGGCGAGCGCGGCCGGGCCGAGGTCCGGGTCGCCGATGTCCCGGTCGATGCGCCGGCGGATGGCGCGGAACTGGCTCCTGCGCAGTTCGGCTCGGGTCGCGGCCCGGCTCTGGGTGTTGGCCCGGACGACGCCGGCTAGCAGGGCCGCGGTGGAGCGGCTCCACGCCAGCCCCTGCTCCACCGTCAGCTCGGGACCTCGCAGCCACATCTCGTCCAGATGCTCGCGAACGGCGACGCCGGCCTCGCTGTCGCGGCGCAGCACCAGCCCGTGAACATCGCCCGCGTCCGCCAGCAGCGGCGACAGCAGGTCCCGCGCGACGATGGCCGACAGGTTGTCGATCCCGTCGGTGCGCAAGACGGCCGGGCGGGACAGGTCCAGCATGCAGATGTCGCCCGGCCGGACCTCCTGATCGGCGCCGTCCAGCGTCAGGACGAAACCGTGGCTGCGATAGTATTGGACGTGGAACTGGTCGACGCCCGTTCGCGCGATGAGCTGGGGACCGCGGACCATGATCGACGCCGGTCCGCGCGACATGCCCAGCTTGATTGGGCCATAGTCGTAGAGGGCGAAGTCCATGGCGTAACCGGCGCGCCCGTCCGGCGACGATGCGTCCAGCTCGAACATCAGCGCCAGCAACTCACGGCAGGCGGCGAAACTGTCGGCATAGTCGGCGCCGATATTGGCGGCCAGGTGCGGCAGGCGATCAGGCTGGACGTCGTGCGGCATGCTCCGCCCCCCCGTGGCCAAGCTGTGAGTTCGAACCTTTTAGCGCGATCCGCCCGCGATCATTCGACCAGGCGTCTCAAACCGCACCGGCCCGGACCTTGGCAAGGCGCTCGATCCCGCTCAATCTGGCCAGGTCATCCGGAGCCCCGCCATGGCCGCCGAACCAAAGACCCGCCCCACCGACGCCAGCGTCGACGACTTCCTGGACGCCTCGCCGCCGGCCCGCCAGGCCGACGCCCGAGCGGTTCGCGACCTGCTGGGCGAGATCGCCGGCGCGCCCGCGGTGATGTGGGGGCCGTCGATCGTCGGCTTCGGCTCCTATTCGACCGGCGGCGCCAAGCCGATGGATTGGCCGCTGCTGGGCTTCTCGCCGCGCAAGACCGAGCTGGTGCTCTACTTCGCCTCCGACTTTCCCGAGCGCGAAGCGCTGCTCGAAAGGCTGGGCAAACACCGCTCGGCCGTCTCCTGCGTCTACATCAAGCGCCTGGCCGACATCGACCTGGCCGTCCTGCGCCGGCTCGCGGAAGGCTCGGCCGCCTGGACGCGCAGCGGCCACACGACCTGCTGAGCCGCTAGGCCGGCTTCTTCCGCAGCACCCGGGCCCGGCGCTTCTTCAGCCAGATGACCACGCCGGTGACGCTGAGCGCGGCGACAACCAGGCCGGTCAGCGAGATCAGGATGCGGCCCGGAACGCCCAGGATCCGGCCCGAGTGCAGCGGGAACTGGGCCTGGACGAAGATGTCGGCCGCCGTGCCCTTCCACGGCAGGCGCTCGCCCAGGTAACGGCCGTCGGCGCCGTCGTAATAGAGGTAGGGCGGGCCCACGCCGCCGGCGCCGTGGTCGTCGCCCACCTTGTGGAAGGCCACGCCGTAGATGCCGTAGTGGGCCGAATAGAACGCCCCGCCGACCGGGGCGGTGAAGCCGCGCGCCTTCGCGTCGGCCCGCGCCTTGGCGATGATCGTTTCGTAGGTCTGCCTGGGCAGGATCGGGTTGTCGTGGCTGGTCGGCACGCGGGTGTCGAACGGCGTCGGCGTCACCTTCGAGACCTTCGACATCACCGGATAGAACACCTCGCTGTAGAGGTTCAGCGAGAAGGCCGTGAAGGCCACGACGAACAGCACGCCCCACAGCCACAGGCCGAAGGCGCGGTGGATGTCGAAATTGATCCGGTAGGCGCTGGCCTTGGTCTTGATCTGCCAGGCCGGCTTCCAGCGGCTCCAGAAGCCCTTGGCCGGCTTGCGACCATTGGCGGCGCTGGCCGGCAGGGTCAGGTAGAAGCCGACGAAGCAGTCCAGCGTCCACAGCACCGCGATCCCGCCCAGCAGCCAGATGCCCCAGCGGTCGACGCCCCAGAACTCGGGAATGTGCAGGGTGTAGTGCAGCACGTAGAGGAACGAAACGAAGGTCTCGGTCTTGATCGGCCAGACCGCGCCCCACTCGCGCCGCCCCTGTTCGACGCCGGTCGCCGGGTCGATGAACACCTGATTGTAGCCCAGCTCGTAGTGCTTGCCGGTCTTGGGGTCCTGGCGGGCGTCGACGCCGATGGCCAGGGTTTCCCCCGGCTCGGCGACCAGCGGGAAGTACGAGACGATCACCCGCGGATCGCGCGCCTCGACCGCCTTGACGATGTCCAGGGTCGGCAGGGCCGGGCCATCGCTCCTGGCGTGCATCAGGTGCGGGTTGAGCACGTCGTCCAGCTCGTGGTCCCACGAGATCACCGCGCCGGTGACGCCGGAGATGAACAGGAAGCCGGCCATGATCAGCCCCACCCAGCGGTGGATGAAGGTCAGGGTCGGCCGCACGGCCGCGCGTACGGCCTTGGCTACGCCCGCGGCCTTGCGCACCGGCGGCGAGACGGGCGGCGCGTAGGGCGTGTCGAGATTGCGCGCGTCCATGAGGCCGCCTCCATCTGCTCGGAACCAAGCAGAGCCGGCGCGATCGCTCGCGCCGGCTCCTTGAGGATGTTTCTAGGAATGATTCTTAGAAGCGATAGTCAAGGCGAACCGACGCGTTGCGCGGCGCGGCGTAGTAGGCCTGCCCCCACATCACGCTGTTGAGGTAGGACTCGTCGAACAGGTTCCTGACGTTGACCGTCAGCTTGATCTGGTCGGTCAGGTCGGCGCTGCCCATCAGGTCGACCACGGCGTAGGCCTTCTGTGTGACCACGAAGGTGTCGAGGCCCGAGATCTCGTCCTGCCAGCGCAGCGAGGCGCCCACCTTGGCGTTGCGCCATTCGGGGAAGCTGTAGGTGGTCGAGACCTTGAGGCTCTTGCGCGGCAGGAAGGTGCGGGCGTCCTCGCCGTCCTTGTCCTCGAGCGACAGCTGGGTCCAGCCGCCGCTGACCTGCCAGCGGTCGGTGACCATGCCGCTGATCTCCAGCTCGTAGCCCTTCGAGGTGGTGTCGACGCCCGTGTAGTAGGTGAAGCCCACCGGGCCGGGATCGCCCGCGCCGAACGTGCCAGCGGCGGTCGCTAGGTTCTGTTGCTCGACCTTGAACACCGCCGCGCTGGCGTAGAGCTTGCCGCCGAACCACTCGCTCTTGACGCCCGCCTCGAAGCTTTCGCCCTGCACCGGGTCGAGCTTGCGGTTGCTCGCGTCGACCTCGGCCTGCGGATTGAAGATGTCGGTGTAGCTGCCGTACAGCGACACGTGCGGCGTCAGGTCGAAGACGAGGCCGGCATAGGGGCTGGTCTTGGACACCGTGCGGCCCTGGTCGACGCCGTACGATATGCCCGACGTCTTCTGCTCGACGGCGTTGAAGCCCACCACGCCCTTCAGGCGATCGGTGAAGTTCAGGTGCGCGGCGCCGAACACGCGGGTCAGGCGGTCCTTGATCTGGGCCGCCGAGTAGAGGTCGGTGTAGGTGGTCGGCTCGGCGACGCTGCCCCAGTCATAGACCGACGGATAGGCCGGGTAGGTCGCGCCCGACGAGGCGAAGTCCTCGCGCGTCTGCTCGGCGTAGCTGGCGCCGAACACCAGCTGGTGGGTGCGGCCGAACAGCGACACCGGGCCGTTGAAGGTCAGGTCCGCCAGGTCCTGCTTGGATTCCGACGGGTAGTGGCCGACGAAGCCGCCGATGCCCAGGCCCGTGGTCTTGTCCGGATAGCCCGAGGCGTAGAGCAGCTTGGCGTTCTGCTCGACGTCCTTGTGGGTGTAGGTGGCCTTGGCGACCCAGGCGTTGTCGAACAGGTAGCTGGCCTCGACGAAAGCGGTCTTGTCGTTGACGTCCCAGTAGGACCAGTCGGCCGAGGTGCTGGCCGAGCGCTTCCAGGGGATGCGCGAGCCGTCCGAGAAGCTCAGCGGCAGGGCGCCCCACAGCACGCCGGTGGCAAGGTTGTCCTGCTGCGAATAGCCGCCGGTGACGTTCAGCTTCGGCGTCACGTCCCACGACAGCACGCCGTAATAGACGTTCCGGTTGACCTTGTAGTGGTCGAGATAGGAGTCGCGGTCCTGGTTGGCGTAGATCAGCCGGCCCGACAGCGTGCCCGAGGCGTTCAGCGAGCCGGAGACGTCGGCCTCCAGGCGCTTGTCGTTCCACGACCCGTACGACGCCGCCGCCGAGGCCTGGAAGCCGGCGATCGGGCGCTTGCGGATGTAGTTGATGGTCGCCGACGGATTGCCGACGCCGGTGGTCAGGCCGTTGACGCCGCGCACCACGTCGACCCGGTCGAACAGGATGGTGTCGATCTCGCCGTACTGGATGCCCCAGTTCAGCGGCAGGCCCACGCCGTCGACCTGGAAGTTGGTCACGTCGAAGCCGCGGGCGTTGAAGTAGGTGCGGTCGGTCTCGACCCGCTCGACATTGATGCCGACCACGCGGTCCAGCAGGTCGGTGACGCTGGTCAGGCCGAAGTCGCGGATCTGCTGCTGGCCGACGATGGTCATCGACTGCGGCGTCTCGCGCAGGCTGAGATCCAGGCCGGTCGCGCCGGTGGAGCGAGCGCGGGCCCCGGTCACCACCACCCCGTCCACGTTGCTGTCCGCCGTCGCTTCGGCCGCCGGAGCCTCGTCGGCATGGGCGGCGGCGGCCAGGACGGCCGGGCTCAGCGCGGCGGCCAGGAGAAGGGCGCGGAAGGTGCAGGGCATCGGGCTCTCGCGATAACGATAATGACTCGCAAAAGCGAATAGGCGCAGCCATCACCGCCTGTCAAACGCGGCTGAAACGGCTTATCGAATTGAGCTGAGGTTGCGTCATTTCGGCCACGGCGCGGCAAAGTAGAGCTTGGTTAGCGCTACCAATTGGGGCTGGCGAAACGTGTCGGCCGCATGCCAAACCTTGCTGGAACAGTACGCTTGAGCATCAGGGCCGACATGTCTTCCAACATTCCGACACGCCGCGCGACCCTCACAGGCCTTCTGCTCGCGACGAGCATGACAGCGCTGCCTCTCGGCGCGACGGCCGCGACGCGCGCCCTGCCCTATCGCTGGCGCAACGTGCGGGTGGGCGGCGGCGGCTTCGTGCCCAACGTCGTGTTCAGCCGCGTCGAGAAGGGCCTGGCCTATCTGCGCTCCGACATGGGCGGGGCCTATCGCTGGCAGGCCACCGAGAGCCGCTGGATCCCGCTGCTCGACGACCAGGCGCAAGGCAGCTGGCAGGGCGTCGAGAGCGTCGCCCCAGATCCGCTCGACCCGAACGTCGTCTACCTGGCCTGCGGCATGGGCCGCCCCGACCCGGCCGCCATCCTGCGCTCGGACAATCGCGGAACCGACTGGACCGTGGTCCCCGTTCCGTTCCGCATGGGCGGCAACGAGGACGGCCGGGGCCTGGGCGAGCGCCTGGCCATCGACCCCAACGACACCCGCACGCTCTATTTCGCCTCGCGCCACGACGGCCTGCAGGTCAGCCGCGACCGGGGCGCGACCTGGACGAAGTCGGCGAGCTTCCCGCTGCCGGGCCTGGGGCTCAACGCCCGCCCCGCGCCCACGCACGGCGGACTGTCGTTCGTGATCTTCGATCCGCGCGGCGGCAAGCCGGGCGAAGGCTCCAGGACGATCTTCGTCGGCGTCGCCGACCCGTCCGAGCATCACCTGTGGCGCAGCGACGACGGCGGGGCCAGCTGGAAGCCGATCCCCGCGCCGCACGCCTACCTGGCCTGCAAGGCGGCGCTGGATGGCGAGGGCCGGCTGTACGTCACCTATTCCAGCGGCATCGGCCCGTCGAACGTGGCCGATGGCGCGGTCTGGCGGCTCGACACGGCGACCAACGCCTGGACCGAGATTACCCCGGCCAAGCCCCTGCCCCAGCGCGGCGGCGGCTTCATGGGCGTGGCGGTCGACGGCAGCGGCGCGGTGGCGGTGACCAGCCTCAATCGTTGGAACCCGCACGACACCCTGTGGCGCTCCACCGATCACGGCGCGACCTGGACCGACCTCTATCCGGACGCCCGCCGCGACGTGACGACGACGCCGTTCCTCTACTGGGGCGAGCCGCGGGCCGACTTCGGCTGGTGGATGGCGGGCCTGGCGATCGACCCGTTCGATCCCGACTTCGCCTGCTACACCACCGGCGCGACCATCTACGCCACCCGCGAGTTCACCAAGGCCGCCGCCGGCCGCCCGACCACCTGGTTCCCGTGGGTGGAGGGCATCGAGCAGACCGCGATCATCACCCTGGCCAGCCTGCCCGAGGGTCCGCAGCTGCTCAGCGGCTTCGGCGACATTTCCGGCTTCGTGCACGACGACCTGACCGTCTCGCCGACCGACCAGTTCACCACCCCGGTGTTCGGCAACACCAACTTCATCGACTACGCCGGCGGCAAGCCCGCCATCGTCGTGCGCAGCGGCACGCCGCACCAGCGCCACGGCGGCCCGACCCTGGCCTGGTCGGGCGACCACGGCCGGACCTGGGCGCCGATGACCGCGCCGCGCATCCCGGGCGCGCCGCCCCCGCCCGGTCAGGGCCGTCGCGGTCCCGACCCGCATGACGACGCCGCCATCGTCGTCAACGCCGACGGCTCGGTATTCATGGTCATGACCGCCCAGGCCCAGGTCACCCGCGACAGGGGCGCGAGCTGGACCGCCAGCCAGGGCCTGCCCGCCTGGGTCCGCCCCGTGCCCGACCGCGTCGATCCCAGGCGCTTCACCGCGATCGACACCCAGACCGGCAAGCGCTTCCTCAGCACCAACGCCGGCGCCAGCTTCGCCCCGGCCCCGACGCGCGGCCTGCCCGCCGACCTCTCCGCCGACCAGGTGACCTGGCGCGAGATCCCCTGGCCGCTGAAGGCCGCGCCGGGCCAGGCCGGCCACCTGTGGTTCGTCTCGACGCAGGGCCTGTTCCGCTCCACCGACGGCGGCGCTCGTTTCACGCGGATCGACGGCGGCGTGCAGGTCGACCAGCTCGACCTGGGCGCACCGCCGCCCGGCAAGGCCTGGCCGGCCCTCTTCGCCATCGGCCGCAAGGACGGGATCAGGGCTGTCTGGCGCTCGGACGACGAGGGAAAGAGCTGGGTCCGCGTCAACGACGGCCGCCACGAATACGGCCGCCGCTTCCGCTGCCTGGCCGCCGACATGCGGGTGTACGGACGCGTGTACGTGGGCACGGACGGGCGCGGGATCGTCTACGGCGAGCCGGGCTAGGCGCGTCCGCTGCGCAGCGCCCCCCAGCCGGCCAGCACCGACAGGGCCAGCACGGTCAGCGGCGGCGGCAGATGGCCCCAGTCGCGGTGCAGAAGCAACGTCAGCACAGCCGCCCCCATCACCGTCGCAGCCAGCCCCGCGCCGACCGGCCGCGCACGCCGCCAGGCCAGCAGCCCCGCCGCCGCCAGTTCCAGGACGCCGGTCACGACGTGGAACCAGTCCGGATAGCCCCAGCGCCGGTAGCTCTCGGCGATGTCGGGCGGCGCCAGCAGGTTGCCGACCGCTCCGAACACGAAGAAGGCGGCCAGCAGCCAGGCCAGGACGGGCGCCCAGCGCGGGCGTTGCAGGGAAAAGGACATGGCGTCGGCTCCGGATGCACGGCCCCCCATGGGAGCCCCTTGACCGACGAAGCCTCTAGAACCTCAACCGTGGTTGAGGTCAACGCGAGCGGAGCGCCCGCGGCTACTTAAGGACGGCCCGTCAGGCGGCCTGGCCGAACCCGTGCACCGCGTCGCGCAGGTGGCCGAAATTGATCGGCTTGGACAGCACCGTCACGTCCTCGAAGCCCTTGCGCGGCAGGGCCCCGTAGCCGGTGGCGAACACGAACGGCACGCCCTTGGCCCGCAGGGCCTCGGCCACCGGAAACACCATCTCGCCGCCGATGTTGATGTCGAGCACGGCCCCGTCCAGCGACGACTTGCCGTCGTCGAGATAGGCCAGGGCCTCGCCCACCGCGCCGAACGAGCCGGAAACCTCGCAGCCGAGATCGGTCAGCAGGTCCTCGACCATCATGGCCACCAGGGCCTCGTCCTCGACGATCATGATCCGACGCCCGCTCATGCCGCCGCCAGCCTTTGCGACAGGGGCGCGCGGAAGGTGAAGGTCAGGCCTTCGGGCGCGAAGTCCAGCACCGCCGCGCCGCCCAGGTCGCGCGACAGGCCGCGGCGGATCAGCCGCGAGCCGAAGCCTTCGTCCTTGGGTTCCGGGGGCGCCACCGGCGGGCCGCCGCGCTCGCGCCATTCCAGAGCAAAGGTGGGATGCAGACCGCCCGCGTCCTCGATGCGCCAGGCGACCGACACCGAGCCGGTCGGGACCGACAGGGCCCCGTACTTGGCGGCGTTGACGATCAGTTCGTGCAGCGTCATGTGCACGGCCACCGCCGCCTCGGGCGTGATCTCGATCGGCGGCCCCTCGACCACGAACCGGCCGTCCTCCAGCCCGCCGAACGGGCGCATGGCCGCGGCCAGGATCTCGCGCAGGTGGGCCTTGCCCCAGGCCTGCTTGGTCAAAAGCTCGTGGGCCTGCGACAGGGCCAGCAGGCGCGACTCGAACGACTCGTTGAAGGCCTGCGGCGAGGCGGCCGTACGCAGGGTCTGGCTGGCGATCGACTGCACCGAGGCCAGGGTGTTCTTCACCCGGTGGTCCAGTTCGCGCATCAGGAAGGTGCGCCGCTCCAGCTCCTTGTTCAGCGAGGCGTGCAGCCGGCCGCTTTCCAGGGCCGCGGCGGTGGCGCGGGCCATCACCTGCAGCTTGGCCACGATCTCCGGCGGCGGCGTGTGTTCCTTGGCCCAGTAGGCGCCCAGCGCCGCGATCGGGTCGCGGGTGCGCACCGGCGTCATCACCAGGCTTTTGACGAAGGTCGGACGGTAGGCGTCGTGCGGGATGCGGTCGTCCTGGTAGATGTCGGGGATCACCACCGTCTGGCGGTTCAGCATCGACCAGCCCGAGATGCAGGCGGTCAGCGGGAAGCGCTTGCCCTTCCACAATGGGCCGATCGCGTCCTCGTCCAGGTACCAGCAGCAGTCGTTGTCGCGCAGCACGAAGGCCACGCCGTCGGCGCCCGAAATTCGGCGCGCGGACGAGCGGACCACCGCGGCCACCTCATCGATGGTCCGGGTCGCCGACAGCTCCTCGATCGTTTCGACCAGGGTCAGAAGGGCGGAATCGTCTTCGCCGTCCGACAGGTCGTGCTCGGCCATATCCAACATACGAAAGGACGCTCGCGGATCCACTGGGACGCGAGCCTAGCACGCGTCGGGGAGACAACAACAAGAGGCGTGACGATGCACACATCTACTCACGGTTGCCGGGAAGGTTAACAGAGTCTTCCAGACGACCCACAGTCGAACGAGATCAAGGCTTTGAAGCGGCGCCGTGCGATGTTTCCGTCCCGCGCCCTTGCGACAATCCGCCGCGCCGCCGCCACGCTCAGGCTTCGCACCCGGCGCAACATGCGCTATGCACCCTCTCCGCCGCCCACGCGGCCCGGTAGCTCAGCAGGATAGAGCAGCGCTTTCCTAAAGCGAAGGTCGGGGGTTCGAGTCCCTCCCGGGCCGCCATGTGGGTTGTAAGCCCCCCCCCAAACGAAACAAGGCGCGGAACCCTCGTCCCGCGCCCTGCTCTTCTCCGGCCTGAGCGTCCGGCGCTACTCGCCTAGCAGCGTCTTTCGCCAGAACATGATGCTGCTCCAGAAGTAGTAGTCGGCGTTTTCCTTCTTGCGGAAGACGTGGCCGTCGTTCTTGGCCAGCAGGTGCCAGGCCGCTCCGCCCTTGGCGCGGACGGCGGCGATCATCTGGTCGGCTTCGGAGGCCGGCACGCGCGGGTCCGTGCCGCCCGTGGCCACCAGCAGCGGGATGGTGATCTTGTCGACGCTGGTCAGCGGCGAGATCTTCATCAGCTGGGCGCGCTGCTTGGGGTCGCGCTCGTCGCCGTATTCCACCCGGCGCAGGTCGCGCCGGTAGGACTGGGTGTTTTCCAGGAACGTGACGAAGTTGGAGATCGCGACGTAGCAGTTGGCGCCCTTCAGGCGCGGGCTGTAGTGCGTGGCCGAGGCGTAGCACATGTAGCCGCCGTACGAGACGCCGTTGACCGCGAAGCGGTCGGCGTCCAGCGCCGGCTCCGTGGAGAGAGCGTCGAGGAAGGCGCCGATGTCCTTGACCGAGTCCTCGCGCTTGAACGGGCCGTTGTCGAGATTGACGAAGCGCTTGCCGTAGCCCGACGAGCCGCGGACGTTGGGGAAGAACAGCGCCACGCCCAGCTCGTTGACCAGGTAGTTGTTGCCGCCGAGGAAGTCGGGACGGGTCTGGCCTTCGGGGCCGCCGTGGATGTCGACGATCAGCGGGCGCTTGCCCGGGAACTTGGCCGGGTCGGGCTGGTAGAGGAAGCCCGAGACCGTCTCGCCGTCGAAGCTCTTGATCTCGACGAGGCGCGGCTCGACGTTCTTGGCGGGGTCCAGGCCGCCGGTCTCGCTGCGGGTCCACTGGGTGACCTTCAGCGTCTTGGCGTCGATCGCGAAGGCGTCGCCGGCGACCTTGGCGGACGACATCGACAGGCCGATCTCGCCCCACGGCGAGATCTCGATCGCCGGGCCGATGCTGTAGGGGATGACGCCGGCCGGCAGGCCCTCGACGGTGCGCACCGCGCCGCTGGCCAGGTCGAGCACCCGCACACGCGACACGCCGGCCTCGTTGATGGCGTAGACCGCGAAGCTGCCGTCGGACGACAGGGCGAAGTCGGAGACGTCCCAGCGCGCTTCCTTGCTGACCGGGACGAAGGTCTTGGCCCTGGCGTCCAGGCGCCCCAGGCGCAGGAAGTCGCTATCCTTGTCCGAGGTCAGCCACACCGAGCCGTCATGGGCGTAGTGCGGATCGACGAACGAGGCCTTGGCCTTCGGGTCGGTCAGCGGGGTCATCGCGCCGCCGGCCAGGTCCAGCTCGTAGACCATGGCCTCGTTGATCGACATGCGATTGAGCACCAGGGCCTTTTTGCCGTCGGCCGAAAAGTCGGCGATGTTCCAGCCGCCGCCGGTGACCTTGGCGACCAGGCGGTCGGTCTTGGGATCGCGCGGGTCGACGACATAGAGGTCCATGTCCGCGCCATTGCGGCGCGAGGAAGCGTAGCCGACCTGCTTGCCGTCGGGCGACCAGGCGCCGAACCAGTTGCGGCTCTTGCCGTCGGTGACCAGGCGCGGACGGCCGTCGACCAGCAGGTAGAGCTGGTAGAACTCGTCGCCGCCGACGTCCTTCTGCAGCACCAGGGCGTCGCCGGCCGGCGACAGGGCGGCGGCCAGGATCGGTTCGGCCTCGAAGCTCAGCTGGCGGCGGTCGGCGCCCGGCCCCGCCACCGTGTGCACCTGGTCGGTGCCGCCGAAGCGGGTCTTGATCAGCATCGAGCGGTCGGCCGGGTTCCAACCCAGGAAGTTGGCGTGGCGAGCCTGCAGATAGGGCGTGGTCGCCGAGACCAGTTCCTGCGGGACCGGCGGCAGGCCGTCGGCGACGATGGCGGCCGGAACGGCGGCGACGGGCGCGGTTTGGGCCATGGCGAGGCCGCCGCTCGACGCCATCAGGGCGAGCGCCAGGGTAAGGCGTGAGATCATGGGGAAATCACCAATCGAGGGGGTGAGGCGCCGCCGGCCCGGAGGGTGCGGCCGGCGGCGCGGGTATCGGCCGGGTCCGAAGCCTTGGGGGAAGGCTCCGGACCTCGCTGGGGTCTGGCGCGGCCGGCGGGGGCGACGGCGCGCGCCAGGTCCTTAGCGTCCCTAGAAGCGCATCCGCGCGCCCAGGGTCACGTAGCGACCGATGACGTCGTAGTAGGGCGAGTAGAGCGAGCCGATCGGCGGCTCCTTGTCGAACAGGTTCGTGGCGTTGGCGTAGAGTTCGACGTTGTAGCCATTGAACTCAGGCAGCTTGGCGCGCACGCCCAGGTCGACATAGGTGTAGGCCTTGATGTGGCCGTTCACGAGGTCGACGGTGTTGTTGTAGTTGCCGGGCGAGATGTAGCGGGCCCGCAGGTTGGCCCCGAACACCGGACCCGAATAGTCCAGGCTGCTGACGACCCGGAACTCCGGCACGCCCAGGCCGAACGAGTAGCCCTGCGAGCGGACGTAGTCGATCTCGCTGACGCCGTCGTCGGTGGTCAGGTTGTTGACCCAGGTGCCGACCGTGCGCAGGCGCAGGCGGCCGTCCAGGCTGGAGTGCACGCGCGAGGCGTCCATCGAATAGGACATCTCCACGTCGACGCCGTCGGTCTTGTAGTTCGACAGGTTGACGTAGGTGGAGACGATCCGGGTGATGGCGTTGGTGGCGCTGTCGCGGGTGATCCGCGAGCACATGTCCTGGTTGCCGGCGGCGCAGCGGGTGACGATGTCCTGGGCGCCGATCGTGGTGATCACGTCGTCGATGTCGATGTTGTAGTAGTCGACCGAGACGTTGAAGCCCGGCAGCTGCGGCGGCGAGTAGACGAAGCCGGCGGTGAAGGTCTTGGCCGTCTCGGGCTGCAGGGCCTGGTTGCCGCCGCCGTTGGTCAGCACGTAGACGCTGGAGCTGGTCACCGGGTCGACGATGGTGTTGTAGCCCGTCGTGCTGGTGGTGAAGAGCTCGGTCAGGTTGGCCGAGCGGATGTCGCGCGACTGGGTGATGCGGCCCCGGAAGCCCGGGAAGAACTCGTTGGTCGCGCCCAGCTTCCACGACCAGATCGAGCCGGTGGTGTCATAGTCGCTGATGCGGGCCGCGGCGTTGACTTCCAGCTTGTTGAGCACCGGCACGTCGCGGATGACGGGCACCAGCACTTCGGCGAAGGCTTCCTTGACCGTGAAGCTGCCCGACATGGCCGAGAAGCTGAACGAGGTGAAGGCCTTGGCCGTGTCGAGCGCGCCGACCGAGCGGTCGACCGACTCCTTGCGGGCCTCGCCGCCGACGGCGATCGAGACGGGACCGGCCGGCAGTTCGAAGGGCTCGCCGCGCAGGCTGAAGCCGCCGACGTCGATCTTGCTGGTCTCGCGCATGCTGGGCGTGCCGGTGACATAGGCAATGGCTTCGGCCGACGGCGCGCCTTCGCCGAACAGGTTGATCGGCACGCAGTTGCTGGTCGGGTCGGTCAGGGCGACGCGGCAGACAGCCTGGCCGGTGGTCGGGCTGATCACCGAGTCCACGGCGTTGGCGTAGTTCTGGGTCAGCAGGAACCCGGGGGTGTCGATGTTGTTCTCGTTCTCCCCGTGGCTGTAGTAGGCGCTCCAGCGCCAGCCGTCGCCGAACGCGCCGTCCAGGGCGATCGTGCCTTGGGTCGCCACGCGCTCGAAGTCGATGGTCGAGTACGACAGGTCGCTGTTGAAGCGGCCCATGGTGAACTGGGTCTCGCCGGCATTGGCCAAGGCAGTGCGCACGGCGGTCGGCAGGAAGGCGTTGTCGGCCTTGATCGTCAGGTTGCCGCGGTTGTGGTCGCCGAACCAGACGTAGTCGTTCCACATCCGCGAGTGGCGCAGCTCGGCGGTCAGCTTGACGCTGTCGGTCAGGTCGTAGGTGACGCTGGCCATGGTGGCGTAGCGGCGCTGGGGCGTGACCAGCGGCGACAGGTCGTCGTTCGAGGGGCCTTCCCCGCCGATCGAGTTGGCGCCGCTGACCGCGCCGTAGTCGAAGTCGCGCAGGCTGCCGTCGGGGTTGAAGGCCTTGCCCTTCAGCACGCCCGACATGATCAGGCCGCCATAGGCCGCGTTCGAGAAGCCGACGTCGGGCGCCAGCTTGTAGCGGCCGTCGCCGTTGGGAACGGTGGCCCAGCGGCCGATGTTCGGACGGCTGTTCTTGGGAACGACGCCTTCGTTGTTGAGGAACTCGCCGCCGATGACGAAGTGGCCGCGGCCGTCGGCGAAGCCGGTGCCCCAGGCGCCTTCGACGCGCACCTGCTCGGCGTCGTCATAGGACGAGATCCCGCCCTCGACGCCCAGCTTCCCGCCGGTGAAGTTGCGGTCGATCATGATGTTGGCCACGCCGGCCACGGCGCCCGAGCCCCAGGCGGCCGAGGCGCCGCCGGTGACGACGTCGACGCCTTTCACCAGGACGCTGGGCACCACGTTCAGGTCGTTCTCGCCCGAGAAGCGGCGGCCGTCGATCAGCACCAGGGTGCGGCTGATGCCCAGGCCACGCAGGTCGAGCGGCGCGTTGCCGGCGCCGGTGTTGGTGCCGGTGGTCTGGGCCGAGGTGGTGGCGCGGAACTGCGGCAGGTCGTTCAGGGCCGCGGCGATGTTCGGACGCGCGCCGACGGCGAGGTCGGCGTCGGTGACCCGCACGGTCGGGGTCGGGGCCTGGAAGCCGGCGCGGTCGATGCGCGAGGCGGTGACGACGATCTCGCCGACGCTGTCGTCGGCCTTGTCGCCCGAGGTCTGGGCCAGGGCGGCGCCGTGCAGGGCGAGCGCCGCGGGCAGGATGCTGGCGCCGATCAGCAGGGCGCGGCGGGAGTGACGTGAAAATGCCAAGTGAGATCCCCTCTCAAACATGCAGTCGACAGTCGCCCCCGCCCCGAACGCCCATGAACTGGACGATCCAGGAGCCGCGATCCGCCACCGGCGCACGATGCGCCGCCCGCCAGATCGCAAGGCGTTCCTCTGCCCCCGCTGTCCTGTTGGCCTGAGAGATTCGGAACGCGACCGCGCCCTTGCTCCTTCGGCGAGACGCTCCTCTGGGAGGCGCGCCTGCTTTCCAGCGTCCTTGTGCTCCGCGGTCCTTTTGCCTGAGCGTTTCCGGGGCGGTTGCGCCTTCGGCGTCGGGTAGAACCTGATCTCTTCCGCAAGAGCAGGATCAGTTAGGCCGGGCGTTCCGATGTCGGCAAAACCAGAGGAGACGGCATGTTTTCCTCGCGTGCCGGCCGGTGCGCGGGCACGTTCTTCCTGGCGATCAACCCTGGGGGTTCCGCCATCGCGCGTCGGTTTCAGCCGATCGGGGGCGCGTGACAGGTCGGTGACAGCTTCGCGGCGCGGGCGCACGGCGCAAAAATGGGCTGGCGCTCGGCCCAGCGGGCCGATTTGCACAAATAAAGATCACATATTGCCCAAAACGAGAGCAATCAGTCTCGATTACCCCGGGCGCGACGCCAGCGCGCCAGCATGTCCGCCCGCCGTCCCTGGTCGAAATTGGCCAGCAGGGCCGGCCCGACCCGGATCGGCCGCCCGCCCGGCGGCGGGGCAGCGCCCAGCCCCTCGCGGATCGGCGTCAGCCGCGCCTGCGCCAGACGCCGCTGGCCCTCCTCCGACATCAGGTAATCGAGGAACAGTCGCGCGGCCTTGGGGTGCGGCGCGGCGCGGGTGATGAACGCCACCCGCGCGATCGACAGATAGTAGTCGCTGGGCACGACATAGCCGATGTCCGGCCCCTGCCCTCGCGCCCACCAGTCGGCGTAGGAGCGGTTCATGTCGTAGGCCAGCAGGTGCTTGCCCGAGGTGACGCTGGCCAGGATCGGCGCGCCCGGCACGTAGAGGCCAGGATCGGAAGCCGCCAGGGCGTCGTAAAGCGCCCAGGCGTCCGGATAGACCAGGGTGTCGCTGGACAGGTAGAGAAAGCCGACCCCGCTCTTTTCGGGATCGTACATCGCCACCTTCCCGCGCCAGCGGGCCGGGTCGTCGCGCAGGGCCGCCAGCAGCGCCGCGTGGCTGCGCGGCACGTCCTCTTCCTTCAGCAGGCGCTTGTTGTAGGCGAAGACGATCGGCTCGGCGGTGACCCCGAAACCCTGGTCGCGCCATACCGCCCAGGCCGGCAGGTGACGGGCCTCGGGGCTGCGGTAGGTCTGGGCGTAGCCGTCGTTGATCAGCTTGACCTGGATGTCCATCGACGAGCTCCAGGCCACGTCGGCGACCGGTGCGCCGCTGTCGGTCTCGGCCATCACCCGCGCCTGCAGCGGGCGGGCGGCGACCTCGACCATGGTCAGCTTGATCTTGGGAAAACGCTTGCGGAACCCCTCCGCCACCGGACCGTAGACGCCGGTGTTTACATAGACGACGACCTCGCCCTCGCGCTGCGCGCCCATGACGTCCCAGCCGCTGGTCGCCTGGCCTTCGACGCGCGGCGCGCACCCGGTCGCCAGCGCGGCCAGCCCTGCCGCGCCGATCAGGCCCAGCGCCCGGCGTCTCTTGACCTCGACTGTCAATCGGCGTCGGATGGTCGGCGCTCCCCTCGTTTCGCGTCGTGACCCGCTACATCCCCGATGAAGATACTCGTTGTCGAGGATGATCCGCCTCTGCGCCGCTCGCTGACCGCCACCCTCGAGAGCGAGGGCCACGAGGCCGTCTGCGCCGAGACCGGCGAGGCCGCCCTCGCCCTGGCCCTGCCCGGCGACTTCGACGCCATGATCCTAGACATCGGCCTGCCCGACATCGACGGCTTCGAGATCCTGTCGCGCCTGCGTCGCGAGGGCTTTTCCACCCCGATCGTCGTGCTGACCGCCCGCGACGCCGTGCAGGACCGCATCGCCGGCCTCGACATGGGCGCCGACGACTACGTGCTCAAACCCTTCGACCCGTTCGAGCTGGTGGCCCGGGTGCGCGCCGTGGTCCGCCGCAAGAGCGGCTATGCCGCCCGCATCGTCACCCTGGGTTCGCTGACCTGCGACTGGGAGGCCGGCGCGGCCTGGGTCGGCCAGCGGCGGCTGGACCTGCGCCCCCGCGAATGGGCCGCGCTCAAGGCCCTGGCCATGCGCCCCGGGCGGGTGGTCGACCGCGGCCAGCTGGCGGCCGAGGTGTTTCCCGACGAGCAGCCCGCCTCGCCCAACGCGCTGGAGGTGCATGTGGGCCGGCTGCGCCGCAAGCTGCTGCCCGATGGCCCGCAGTTGCAGACCCTGCGCGGCGCCGGCTATCGGCTGGATCCGTGAGGCGGCGGCGTCCGCCCAGCCTCGTCGCCCGCCTGCTGATCGCCCAGGTGGCGCCGTTGGCCCTGCTGGGCGCGGCGCTGGCCCTGGCCGGCGCCCTGGCCGCCCACCAGGTGGTGGAAAAGACCTCCGACCGGCTGCTGGCCGGCTCGGTGGCCTCGATCGTCGCCCAGATCGGGGCCGAGGACGGCCGCGCCAAGGTCGCCCTGCCCCCCTGGTCGCTGGGCCTGCTCGACAGCCCCGAGCGCGATGCGGTGTTCTACGCCGTGCGGCAGGGCCCCAGGCTGGTGACCGGCTATGACGACCTGCCCCACCCGCCGGCCCCGCCGCCCAACGAGACCGACTTCGCCTATGCAGACATGCGCGGCTATCCCGTGCGCATCGCCCAGGCGACGGTGATGGTGCCCGGCGTGGCCGACCCCGTCGTGGTCGCCGTGGCCCAGAGCCTGGACTCCCGCCGCGCCAGCGTGCGCGAGTTGCAGTTCAACTTCATCATCCTGCCGTTGCTGCTGGTGCTGGTCGCCGCAGCCCTGGTCATCCCGGCCGTGACCTGGGGCCTGGCCCCCTTACGCAGCCTGACCGCCGACCTGACCCGCCGCGCCCAGTCCTCGCGGCCCGACTTCGCGCCTGTGCGCGACCTGGACGCCCCGGCCGAGCTGTCGCCGGTGGTGGCGGCCTTCAACCGCCTGATGCCGAGCCTGGAGCGCTTCACCAAGGCGCTGGAGCGGTTCTCGGCCGACGCCTCGCACCAATTGCGCACGCCGCTGTCGGTGATCATCGCCAACCTGGCCCTGGTCGAGCGCACGATCGAGACCGAACCGCAGAAGTCGCTGCTGAAGGACTCGATGGCCGCCGCCGCCAACCTGCGGCAGGTGCTCAGCCAGCTGCTGGCCCTGGCCCGCTCGGAGGCGATCGCCGTCGAGGGAACGAGCGACCTGCGGCTGCTGGTCGAGACCATCGCCGCCGAGGTGGCCCGCGACTATCCGGACGTGATCTTCCGCCGCCGCCTGCCCGAGAGCGCCATCGCGGCCGGCAACGCGGTGCTGGTGGGCGAACTGCTGCGCAACCTGGTGTTCAACGCCTGCGCCTACGGGCGGGGCAGCGTGTCGCTGGCGGTCGCGGCGCAAGGCCCGTCGCTGGGGCTGACGCTGTGGGACCACGGCCCCGGCGTCGCGCCCGAGGAGATCGGCCGTATCTTCAGCCCGTTCTTCCGGGGCAGGAGCAAGACCGAAGCGAACGGCGCCGGGCTTGGGCTGGCGATCGTGCGCTCGATCGCCCAGCGCCTCGGCATCGGCCTGGCCGCGCGCACGCGCGCGCCGCGGCCGGGACTGGTGGTGGAACTGCGGTTCGCCGCGGCCGACTAGGCCCGCGCGACCATGCGGCGGAAGATGTCGTCCAGGCGGGCGCCGGCCGGCTTTTCGGCGGCGGGCGCGGCGGGCTGGACCGGCGCCGGCTCCGGCTCGCAATAGGCCTTCAGGAAGCCGGACTCGACGGTCACAGCGTCCTCGTTGGCGGCCGGGGGGCAGCCGAAGACGTTGCGCAAGGCCAGGGCCATGGCCTCGCCCTCGCTGAGGGCGGCCTGGGCCTCGACCACCGGCGCTACGTCATCGAAGACCTGCTCGAACACCTGGTAGGGCAGGTTCGCCTGGTTGATCATCGAAAAGAGTCGGTTGACGTCGCCAGCCATGGTTCGGCTCCACCGCTTCCAGCGGTACGGGGTTAAGGTCGTTTGCGTCCCTTCTCCCGCCCCGCCATTTCGGCGAGCAGGCCAAGGGCCGAAGAGTAGTACGTGCGATCCTGCGACGCTCCCCGCAGCGCCTGGATCGACGGGTCGTTCAAAGCCAGGGCGGCGATGGCGACACCACCTCCAGATAGCGGAAAGTCGGCTTCCCGCCCGTCGGACATATTGACCCATGCCGGTGGCGGTTTTTGGGCTTGAATCTTTCCACGCCAATACGCCGCGGTCTCGCGCGCCAGCGAATCTTCTCCGCCCCAGGCGAGGTAGAGGGGCACGCGAATAGCGTCGAAACCGAATAATGGAGGTTTTTCAGGCGCTAAGGCCAAGCTGCCGTCATTGCGCACCAGAAGCCAGTCGGGAGGCAGTTTCTGCGCGCCGAACCGCCCCTCCCTGGCCAGTTTGACCCCATCGGCGACCAGGGTGCGCCAAGGCGCCGCAGGGCCGTCCTCGACGGCGAAGTCCTTGAGCGCCGGCAGCACGAAATAGGAGGGGTTGGTGACGACGCCCGCCGGGCTGCGGAAGCCTTCCAGCCCGGGCAGCAGCACGGTGCGGCCGCCGACCTCGACCACCAGCCGCTCGGCCACCGCCTCGCGCATGGCCTTGGACGCGGCGAGATAGTCGTCGTTCTTCCAGCGCCGCCCGGCCCGCAGCAGCGCCCAGGCCGCCAGGATGTCGCCGTCGGAGGCGTTGTTCTCGTCGGCGACGGCCGGCGTCGCCCGAGGATCGTAGCGCCAGGCCAGCAGCGGCGCGTTCTTGCGGACGAGGTTGGTCCGGGTCCAGGTCCAGGCCCTGTCGAAGGCCTCGCGGTCGCCGCGCCCCTCGGCCAGCAGCATGGTCCAGCCCTGGCTTTCGCTGTGGCTGACCCCGCCGTTCTCGGGATCGATGGTGCGCCCGTCGGGCTGCACGTAGGTCGCCTTGAACTGCGCCCAGCCGTCCGGCGGCCGCGCGCAGGCGCCCGATCCTCCGGCCGCCGCCACCAGCGCCACCGCCAGCAGCCTAGACGCGGTGCTCGAACACCAGCGGAGAAGCCAGGGGATCACGGCAGGTGGTGACCCCGCCCGGGCTCCCCTGCGCCGCCAGCCAGGCGCCGTAGGCGCCCGCCAGAAGCTCGGCCATGAGGGGCGGCCAGGCGCGCTCGTCGTCGTCTTCGAGAACATTCGGACAGGCCCCATGGGTGATGAGGATGTGGCCTTCGGCCACGGCGAGCTGCACCCAGCCCCAGTCCATGGCGTCGAGGATCTCGTTCAGCCGCGCCTCCAGCTCGTCCAGCGTCTCGAGCTTGGGCAGGGCGTGGCGGCGGGCCATCCGCTCGCCCGTGGCGCACAGGAAGCGCTTGACCGCGCCCTTGTCGGCCACGGCCGCCAGCTCGTCGGCCAGCGCCGCCAGGAACGGCGCCCACTGGCCGCTGACCCGTCGCCGGCGCAGGTAGCCGAGGTCCTTGGACCGGGGATCGAATTCGCTGGCGCTCATCGGCCGCCATCTCCGCCGAGGATCTGCTTCACGCCCACGCTGACCGCGGTCTCGTTGTAGACGCCGAAGGTGTTGAAGTTGACCGCGCCGCCGATGCTGGCGCCGGGCCGGAACTGGTAGTCGGCCGACAGCCCGCCCGATATCCCGAAGCCGCTGGCGCTCTGGGCCAGGTAGCGCGGGAAGACGTCCGCGTCGGCCTGGGCCAGCGTCGTCAGCTCGCCTTGCAGCGCGGCGTCCATCGGGAAATAGGCCGCGCCGGCCTGGTTGTAGGTCTGATAGCCGGGGGCGATCGCGCCCTTGAACTTCCATGCGCCCTGCCTGGCGGTGACGCTGATCGGCGCGGTCAGGCTGGTGAAGGTCTTGGGGCTGAAATAGCCGCCATGGCCCAGGCTGAAGAAGTTCTGGTTGTTGTCGAAGCCCTGCTGGTTGAGGTTGAAGCCGACCTGAACCTCGGTTTCGCCGCGGCGATAGGGCCGGATGTAGCCGCCCAGATTGATCTGGTAGCCGTCGTTGTCGGCCACGTGCTCGCCGTCGTAGTGGCTGTAGCTGGCGTCGCCGTAGAGGCCCGAATAGCCGTCGTCATACGACAGGCTGACCCCGCCGCCGGTGCGCATCACCCTGCCCCAGCGCTGGCCGGTGACCGGGTCGCGGGCGCCGGCATAGGCCACCACGCTGTCGGTGACCGGGCGCCGCTCGATCCAGGCCTTGCCCTGGCCGTTGGCGCCCAGGCGCGGCGAGAAGGTCACGCCGCCGGCCACGTCGATGTCGCCGAAGCCGATCGGGGTCGTGCCGATGTCGGCCTTCAGCGGCCCGGCTTCCATGGCGAGATTCACCGACGCGCCCGAGGCGCTCTGCGGCGAGGCGGCGCGATAGACGGGCGCGAACTCCCCGACGATGGCCCGGGCGTTGACGATCTGGTTGCCGCCATAGCGCTGCTCGGCCGAGCCCGAGGGCGTGCCGCCGTCGATGCTGACCGGCGAGACCGAGGCGATGAAGCGCACTTCGCCGAGGTTGGCCGAGGCCGAGGCCGTGGCCGACAGTTCGTGCAGCCGGCCAAGGCCCGCCTCGCCCGAGCGGGTGCGGATCTGGGCCGAGCCCGCGACCTGCGCGGCCGTGCGGGCGGTGATCTCGGCGATCTGGCGGTCGATGTCGCCGACCACCGGATCGCGGACGGCCGGGGCCACGAACGGGTTGCCCGGCGCGGGGGCCACGCTTGTGGTCGGACGCGGCGAGGCCGCCTCGCCCGCGCGGCCGTTGCGGCCGGTGAACGGGAAGGCGACGCCGGCGAAGTTGCGCTCGCTCGTGGTGGTCGGCGCGGCGGCGGGAGCCAGCACGCCCGCCAGCTGGTCGCCGCCCGAGGCGACGTCGACGCCCAGCAGCGGGGCCGCGGCGGCCGAACCCATCAGATCGTAGCGACTGGCCGCCACCGGCAGCACCGGCGAGGTGCGGGCCGGGACGCCGCCGCTGGTGAACGGGTTGGGCCCCAGGCCCCCGCCCGGCGCGGCGTTGGAGCCGCCGGGCGCCAGCACCGCGTCGAGCCCCGAGCCGAAGGTCGGCGTGCGCTCGCGCAGGAGCTTGGCGGTGCGCAGGGCTTCCAGCGCGCCGCGCTCGTTGCCGGCCTGGCGCTCGACCCGGGCCGAGGCGAGATAGAGGTCGGCGTCGCGCGGCGAGGCGGCGATGGCCTGGGCCAGGGTGCGGCGGGCGCCGGCCAGGTCGCCCTTGCCGGCCGAGGCGTCGGCCAGGCCGATCAGGGCCTCCTTGTCGCCGGGCTTGGCGCGCAGCAGCACGCCGTAGGCCTGGGCGGCCTCGCCGTACATCCTGCCATCCAGGTAGACGCGGCCCAGCGGGGCCAGCAGGCGGGTGTTCTTGGGCGCCACGGCGAAGGCGGCCGACAGCACGTCGAAGGCGCTGGCCAGATCGCCGGCGGCGCGCAGGCGGTCGGCCCGCTCGGCGCCCAGGGTGGCGGTCAGGTCGGCGACGGCGCGCGTTCCTTCCGGCGAGGTTCCCGCCCGGGTGGCGGCCTGGCGGATGATGGCGGCGGCCTCGGCGTCGCGGCCGGCCTTGGCCAGCACCGCGACCATGCCGTCATAGCTGGCCGGCGTCTCGGTGACGCCCTCGACCAGGGTGCGCTGGGCGATGGACAGCGCCGTCTGGCGGTCGCCCAGGTCGTACAGCGCCGAAGCCAGCCGCCCTTGCGCGTCGACCGACAGGCCGGGACGGGCCGCCAGGCCGCGAAGCTGGGCGACGCTGCCGCCTTGCCTGGCCTGGTCGATGGCCGCGTCGATCTCCAGCCGGCCGCGCAGGGCGGTCATCTCCGGCGTCATCCGGGCGGTCGAGGCGCGGCCGAGCAGGGCCAGGGCCTCCGTCGGGCGTCCCTGCTGGTCGGCGAAGACGGCGGCGGCGTGGATCTGCTCGGGATCGCTGCCGGCGGAGACCTGGGACATCAGCCCCTCGGCCGCCTGGGCCTCGCCCTGCCCGGCCAGGAACCGGGCGAAGTCGAGCCGCACCCACGGATCGCTCGGCGCCGAGGCCAGGGCGCTCTCGAAGGCGGCGTTGGCGCCCGACAGGTCGCCGTTGGCCCACAGCTGGTTGGCGCGCTCGTGGTCGATGCGGCCGCGCAGCAGGTTCTGGCCGCTGGCGTCGGGTTGCAGGGCCGGCGAGGCGGTGGCGACCGTCTCGGCCTCGCCCGTGCGGCCCTGGTCGAGCAGCACCTGCACCAGGCCCTGCTGGGCCTCGGCCTGGGTGGGCGCGGCGGCGAGGATCTGGCGATAGACGCTCTCGGCCTCGGCGGCCTTGCCCTGGCGGCGCAACGACTCGGCCAGCAGGTTCGAGGCCAGGAGGCGGTCGGGATAGGCCTGGGCCGTCAGCGGCCGCAGGGTCTGCTCGGCCTTGGCCGCCTGGCCCTGGTCGAGGGCGGCCTGGGCGGTCTGCAGGCCGGAATAGAAGCGGGCGCTGGTCAGGGCCTCCTTCCAGCGGCCGGCGCTGGCGGGACTGGCGCGGCCGGCCCGGGTCAAGAGGTCAGCGGCCTCGGTGAACTGCTGGGCCTGCAGGCGCACGAGGCCAAGGCCGCCCAGGGCGTCGGCGTCGCTCGCCCGGCGCGACAGGGCCGCCTGGAAGCGGCGCTCGGCCTCGGCGACGTCGCCGGCCTGCAGGGCCTGGAAGCCCTTGGCGCGGTCGCCGGCCGACGGGTCGACGGGTGCTGCGGCGCTGGCCTTGGGCGCGACCTTGGCGGCGGCCAGCTTGCGCGAGATCTCCGCGTCATTGGGACGGGCGGCCAGGTAGTCGCCGAACAGATCGGCGTTGCGCGGGCTGTCGTCCATCCAGGTCAGGGCCTGGCGCCAGGCGCTGGCGGCCTTGCCCGACACCGCCCCACCGCCGCCCGCCAGGCGGGCCAGCACGGCCACG
The DNA here is from genome assembly GCF_036889365.1 of Caulobacter sp. CCNWLW153. Lineage (NCBI taxonomy): Bacteria > Pseudomonadati > Pseudomonadota > Alphaproteobacteria > Caulobacterales > Caulobacteraceae > Caulobacter > Caulobacter sp. CCNWLW153. The sequence continues at coordinate 25,781 of NZ_JBAKFV010000008.1, read as the reverse complement.
CCCTCGCGGCGGCTGCCCTCGCGATAGGTCAGGGCCTGGCCCAGCGCCAGCTGCACGTTCTGGTCCCCGGGCTTGCGGGCGGCCAGGGCGCGCAGGCCGGCTTGGGCCTGGGCGACGCCGCCGGGGGCGCCGGCCAGGGTCTGGTAGTATTCGAGGGCCAGGGCGTCAGGCGGATTGGCCCCGCCGAAGGCCTGGCGGTAGGCGGCCGCGGCCGCGGCGCTGTCGCCCTTCTGGGCCAGGGACCGAGCGCGGGCCAGGTCGCCGCCGCCGGCCGCCGGGGCGCTGGCGCCCGGACGCGACGGCGCATCGAGCGCCGCCAGGCCGCGTTTGGCGGCGGCGTTGCCGGGATCGGCGGCCAGGGCGCGCTTGTAGGCGTCGGCGGCCAGGTCCTTGCGGCCCTTCTGGCTCCAGAAGTCGCCCTGGCGCACGAGGGCGGACACCGCCGCCCCACCGGGCGCGCTCCCGGTCTGGGCCTCGGCGACGCTGGCCGTCCCGCCCGCCATCAGGATGGCGGCCAAGGCGGCCTCTACGGACATGCGACGCAGGGTCTTCACTGGTGGCTGCCCCCTTCGAGGCGACGGCGCGCGACGGACTTCAGCGCGAAGATGATCGGGAACGACAGGGCCAGGCCCACGCCGAAGATGGCGGCGGCCAGCAGCAGCGGACGCTGGCTCAGCCACCACATCATGTAGACCCACCAGGGCAGGTCGCCGGTGTGGAACTGCTTGCCGACCTGGAAGCTGGAGAAGCCGTCCTCGGTGACCACCGCCAGGTCGCCCTGCACGCGGGCGTTCTGGGCCGGGTCGTCCAGGCGGGCGAGAACGGCCGGCAGACGGGCCGGATCGCTGGCCAGCACCGCCACCACGGCCCGGTCGCGGTCATAGGGCGAGCGGAAGCTGACCAGGCCCTCGAAGCCGTCGCCGGCCACCAGCAGGTCGTCGGCCTGTCCGCGCGCCTTGGCGGCCTCGCCGTTGGCCATCAGGAACACCCGCTCGGCCAGGGCCGCGGTCTTCAGGCGCAGGCGATCGGTCTCGAAGGTCACCGGGGCGCCGGCGAACAGGCTGGAGAGGCGCCGCGCCGTCTCGGGCCGTCCGATCAGCAGCACGTCGCGGCCCTTCAGCGAGGCCGCGTCGGCCGTGCGCGAGATCGCGACCCGCGTCACCGGCGCGCCGGTGACGTCGCCAAAGCGCCCCATCAGGTTCAGATAGGCCTCGATGTCGGCCGGGGCCGGAGCGGCGTCCAGCACCACGGTGGTCTTGTCGAGGTCGGCGTTGCGCGTGAACGGGAAGCCGGCGCTGGCGAAGAAGGCCAGGTTCGGCAGGGCCGCGAAGTGGCGCCCGCCGCTGAGGTCGATGGTGCTGTCGGGATCGATGCCGCTGTGGACGTTGGTCGGGAGCTGGCCCTGGCAGGCGCCGGTCTTGTTGCTCTTGATGTCGAAATAGAACTGCAGCTGGCTGGCGCCGAACAGCAGGTAGGGCGGCAAATCGAGGCTGTGCTCGTTGCGGGCGAAGCGGTTGAACAGGCCGCGCACCTCGGCGGTGCGGTCCTGGGCGCTGAGCCGGTAGGAACGCAGGTACTGGCCGTTCAGCGAGACGTCCAGGCGCGACTGCTCGCGGTCGAACCACGGCCCCTTGGGATAGCGGTAGCGCACGCGCATCGGCGCGCCCTGAACCGGCCACAGGAAGAGGTCGGGGGCCACGCGGAACGGCACGTTGACCGGGGCCGGCGACAGCCCCGGCGCCTGCAGCAGCTGGGCGTCGACCAGCTCGCCCATCCGCACCGGACGGTCCATGCGCAGCCAGCGCGGCGCGTCATAGGGCGCGCGCGGGGCGATCAGGGCGGTGTCGACCTGGGCCATCGCCCCGCTGAGGCCGCCCTGCGAGATGCTGAGCGCCAGGGCGGCGCGGCGGATCTCGGAGGTGTCGCGGCCGATCACCAGCAGCAGCCGGTGCTCCGGCGCCTGCGGATTGGCGACCACCGCCAGGGTGGGGCCGTTCACCTGCGGCAGGACAAGGCCGCCGATCACCTGGCCCGACTGGCCGAACACCACGCCCTCGCCCTGCGGCAGGGCGCCGATCAGGGTCGGGAAGGCAAAGCCGCGATAGCTGGCCCGCATGCCGAAATAGGAGGCCGCCGCCCCCGCCCCGCGCAGCACGGCGTCGGACGGGGTCTCTGCGAACACGAACGGCAGCACCAGCTTGCCGCCGCCCTTGTCGAAGAACGGCCCGGGCAGCTGCGACAGGTCCGGCTGGCCCGGCAAGCGCGAGACGGTCAGCTCCAGGCGCGAGCGCTGGTTGGAGACGTTCATCCACAGCGACGAGTGCTGCGGGTCCTCGCAGGCGCGGGTGTAGTGGCCGATGAAGCGGAGGTTGAGGTTGTTGTCGCGCAGGAACAGGGCCGGGTCGATCGGGATCGACCACTCGGTTCCCGCCGCGCGGTCGGGGGTCAGCATCACCGTGCCGGCGGGCTCGCCGTTCAGGGTGACGGCCAGCTGCGACAGGTCGCCCAGCAGCGACGGCGAATAGGCGCCGTTGACCACCAGGCGCGCGGCCGTGACCACCTCGTCGCGGCGCAGGGTGAAGTCGACCCCGGCCTCGCCCTGCACGCCTTGCAGGCGCAGCGTCTGGCCAAAGCCCAGGTCCTTCAGCGTCAGCACGCGGGTCGCGCCCGCCGGGACGGGAGCCGTGATCTCGGTCGGCGCGGCCTGGGCCTTGGCCTGGCCGCTCCAGCCCAGGGCGCCGGCCAGAAGCGCGCCGGCCAGGATCACGGCCGCGCCGCCGTCGGGGCCGCTGGCGCGCGAGCGCGGCGTCAAGGCCGCAGGCTTGGCCGCCCGCCACCAGAACAGGATGCTGGCGCTGGCCCGAACCAGGCCGGCCAGGGCCGCCAGCGGCCGCACCGGCGCCCAGTGGGCGTTGGGCTGCCAGGCGTCGGCCCGGCCGACGACGTTGCGCACCAGGTCGCGGCGTTCGGCAAAGCCGAGCGGCAGGAACTGCACTCTCAAGACCCCCTTGTCGAACATGACGGCGCGGGCCTTGAACTGGCGGGCGCGCTCGTCGTGCAGGAATTCAACCGTGTCGATGTGGCGGTCGTTCCCCCAGAAACCGTCGGGAACGATCGCCGAAAGGCCGCCCATCGAGACCTCGCGGGTCTCCACGTCCAGCACCTCGCCGTTGGTCAGGCGCAGGCGGGCGGGCAGGAAGGCCTCGATGCGGACATGCTGGCGCACCTGGCGGGTCTCGCGGCCGACGGCGATGGCCGTCAGCAGCACCAGCAGACTGAACAGCGTCCAGAAGGTGTTGAGCACCAGGGTGCCGAACAGGACGAGGTCGGGCTCGGCGGTCACCAGCTTCCACATGCCCCAGCACAGGCCGGCGATCAGCAGGCCCGCGACCACCACGTGCGGCCACATCAGCGACCAGTCGAAATAGCCCTTCTCCAGCCGCCCGCCCTTGTCGGTGACGTTGAACTTGCCGCGCTTGGGCGCGAACAGGGTGACGATGGTCGGGGCCACCAGGTGGAAGGCCAGCAGGGTCTCGTAAATCTCGCCCCAGAACGCCATGCGTTCCTCGCCCTGCATGCGGTTGTTGGTGACGATCGAGTGCACCAGGTGCGGCAGGGCGTAGACCAGGATCACCGGCGCCGAGGCGCTGATGATGTTGAAGCCCAAGAGCAGAAAGGCCAGCGGTGAGGTCAGGAACACGATGCGCGGCAGCGGGAATTGGAAGTGCAGCATCGCGTTCAGGTAACAAAGCCGCTGGGCCATGGTCAGGCCCTTGCCCAGCAGCGGATTGTCGACCCGGAAGATCTGGGTCATGCCGCGCGCCCAGCGGATGCGCTGGCCGATGTGCAGGGCCAGGCGCTCGGTCGCCAGGCCGGCCGACAGGCGGATCTCGAGGAAGGCGGTGTTCCAGCCCTTGCGCTGCAGCTTCAGCGCGGTGTGGGCGTCCTCGGTGACGGTCTCGTGGGCGAAGCCGTGGGTCTCTTCCAGCGCCGAGCGGCGGATCACCGCGCAGGAGCCGCAGAAGAAGGCCGCGTTCCACAGGTCGTTGCCCGGCTGGACGACGCCGTAGAAGAGGTCGCCCTCGCCCGGGATGTCCTTCACCGTCTGGATGTTCCGCTGCACCGGATCGGGCGAGTAGAAGTGGTGGGGCGTCTGCAGGAGGGCCAGGCGCTGGTCCTCCTGGAACCAGCCCAGCGTCATCTGCAGGAAGGCGCGCGTGGGGATGTGGTCGCAGTCGAAGATGCAGACCAGCTCGGCGTCGGTCTGCTCCAGGGCGTGATTGAGGTTGCCCGCCTTGGCCCCGAAATTGTCGGGGCGGGTCATGTAGATCGCGCCGGCGCGCTCGGCGAATTCCTTGAATTCGGGGCGGCGGCCGTCGTCCAGCAGGTACACCTTGAAGCGGTCGCGGGGGTAGTCCATCCCCAGCGCGGCCAGCACCGTGTCCTGCACGATCTCCAGGCTCTCGTTGTAGGTCGGGATGTAGACGTCGACCGTCGGCCAGCTGGGCGGCGCGCCCTCCAGCGGCCGCACCGGGCGCTGCAACGGCCAGGCCGTCTGCAGGTAGCCGAGCAGCAGGATCAGCCAGGCGTAGATCTCGGCCAGATACAGGCCCGTGCCGAAGAACGCCTCGGCGGCGTTGCGAAAGTGCAGGGTCTCGGTCGTGCGCCACCACAGATAGCGCGTGCTGACGATCACCGAGACGACGCACAGGGCGATGGTCAGGTGCTTGGACTGCGACAGGCGATTGGCCACCACCACGCCGACGATGGTCGCGCCGGCGAACAGGGCCTGGTCCTTGAAGCTGAGCGGCATGACGATCGCCACGACGGCGACGGCCACGAAGGCGGCGACCAGCAGCGCCACCCCGACGCGCAGCATCGCCCGTTCCAGGAACGACTTGGGCGAACCCCCCGCCCTCATGCCAGCGCCCGCGAGTCTTGGCCCTCGATCGACGGCCATGGCTGCATTGCTGTCATCGCCGAAGAACCTTCCACTCTTATAGTCAAGCTTTCCAACGAGCGCGGACGGCCGATGCTATCTGTTACGCGTATGGACCTACAAGCGAGGCCGTATGGCTGATTGAGCAGCAGTTCCAGAGGGTGTCGCCGCGACCAAAGGCCGCATTACTTCCCGAAACGGGAAAACGATGGTTTCGACAACCTGACTGCAAAGATGAACGCCAAACGATACTTGCGGGCAACTCTATCCGCGAGCCCAAACCCAGAGGCACGCCCGAAGGTGGAATTCACCGCGCAGGCAGGGTTCGGGGAACGGTTTTCGGCGTCCGGCCATCGAGCCAATTCCGGTATCGGTCGATAGCGCCTTTGGCTTAGACCCCGGCGGACCGGCTCTCTACCGTCAGCCTCAAGAAACGGCCTCCCGGCGTTCGGGAACAGGCCGTCGCTCGGAGAGGACTTCATGAGCCAGATGTCGCCGACGGACGTGGCCCGCCAGCTCGGCGGCGGCCTGCTGTCGTTCCCCGTCACCCATTTCGACGCCCAGCACCAGTTCCTGGAAGCGCCCTATCGCGAACACTGCGCCTGGATGCTGGACCACGAGCTGGCCGGCCTGTTCGCCGCCGGCGGCACGGGCGAGTTCTTCTCGCTGCGTCCCGACGAGGTGGGCAAGGTGGTGCGCGCGGCGGTCGCCGAGACGGCCGGCAAGATCCCGGTCATCGCCGGCTGCGGCTACGGCACGGCCATCGCCACGGACCTGGCGCGCGACGCCGAGGCCGCCGGCGCCGATGGCCTGCTGCTGCTGCCGCCCTACCTAACCAACGCCACGCAGGAAGGTCTGCTCGCCCACATCGAGTCGGTCTGCAAGGCCACCAGCCTGGGCGTCATCGTCTATAATCGCGACAACGCCATCATCAACGAGGACACCCTCGAGAAGCTGTGCGACCGCAATCCCAACCTCGTCGGCTTCAAGGACGGGGTCGGCGACCTGGAACTGATGATGCGGGTCTATGCCCGCATGGGCGACCGCCTGACCTATATCGGCGGCCTGCCGACGGCCGAGACCTTCGCCCTGCCCTATCTGGAAATGGGCGTGACGACCTACTCGTCGGCGATCTTCAACTTCCTGCCGCAGTGGGCCTTGAGCTTCTACAAGGCCGTGCGCGCCCGCGACCGCGAGACGGTGATGACCGGCCTGCGCGACTTCGTGCTGCCCTACATCGCCCTGCGCAACAAGGGTAAGGGCTATGCGGTCTCGATCGTGAAGGCCGGCATGAAGGCCGTCGGCCGCGACGCCGGGCCCGTGCGCCAGCCGCTGACCGACCTGACGCCCGCGGAGTTCTCCGAACTCCAGGGCCTGATCGCCCGCGTCCAGGGCTGAGCATGACGGGGTCGATGCGCCCGGCGTATCGACCCCCGCCGCGCCCGCGATGACCGCGCTCTCGACCCTGCCCGGAAAGAAGGCCCTGGCGATAGGGCCGAACGAACGTCTAGCCTCGCGACTCCAGGGTGTTGTCGACGGGCGCTTTCCGATGTTCGAACTCAGCCAGCTTCGCTGCTTCGTCGCCACCGCCGAAGAGCTGCATTTCGGCCGCGCGGCCCAGCGGCTGAACATGACCCAGCCGCCGCTGAGCCGGCAGGTGCAGCTCTTGGAACGCATCCTCGGCGTCACCCTGCTCGACCGCACCAGCCGCTCGGTGCGCCTGACGCCGGCCGGCAGGGCCTTCCTGCTGGAGGCCCGCCGCATCCTGCGCCTGGCCGAGAGCGCGGCGCTCGCCACCCGTCGCATCGCCAGCGGCGACGCCGGCCAGATCGCCATCGGCTTCACCGCCGTCTCCGGCTACAGCTTCCTGCCGCGCCTGGTGATCCTGTCCAACGCCCGCCTGCCCAACGCCGACCTGACGCTGCGCGAGATGGTCACCCGCGAGCAGGTCGAGGCCCTGCTGACCGGCCGCATCGACATCGGTCTCGTCCGCCCGCCGATGGACCGCGCCGAGTTCGCCACCGCCCGCGTGCTGAGCGAGCCCCTGGTCGCCGCCCTGCCCAACGGCGACCCGCGCCTGGTCAAGGCCAGCCTGACCCTGGCCGATTTCGACGCCGGGCCGCTGATCATGTATTCGCCCGAGGGCGCGGGCTATTTCTACAACATGCTGACCACCCTGTTCGACGCCCATGGCGTGGCCCCGAACTATGTGCAGCACGTCACCCAGATCCACTCGATGCTGGCCCTCGTGCATGCGGGCCTGGGAGCCGCGATCGTGCCGGAGTCGGCCATGAGCCTGCACTTCGACGACGTGCAGTTCCGCCCCGTCGAGACCACGCCCGACCGGCCGGTCGAGCTCTACATGGCCTGGCGCAAGGACAACGAGAGCCCGATCCTGCAGACCTTCATCGACCTTTGCCTGGCCGAGGCATCGCCTGCGGAACCGGACGAGCGCTGAGCCGCGCCTTCCTCCCGTCGGCCGCCTCGGCCCAACGATAAAAGACGGGAGAAGACCATGACCCTCGATCGCCGCGCCGTGCTGGGCGCCGCCGCCATGCTGGCCGTTCCGCTGAAGGTCAATGCCTCCGGTCGCGCCGCTCCGGTGGCCACCACCACGGCGGGCCGGGTTCGCGGCGCGGACATCGACGGGATCAAGGTCTTCAAGGGCGTGCGCTACGGCGCCGACACCGCGGCCCGGCGCTTCCAGCCGGCGCAAGCCGCCCAGCCCTGGAAGGGGATCGCCGACGCTCTGGCCTATGGCCCCGCCTCGCCGCAGTTGAAGAGCGACGAGGCCACCAGCGAGGACTGCCTCTTCCTCAACGTCTGGACCCGGGGCCTGGCCGACGGAAAGAAGCGGCCGGTGATGGTCTATGTGCATGGCGGCGCCCATGCGAACGGCTCGGGCTCCAGCCCGCTCTATGACGGGACCTGGCTGGCCAGGACCTACGACGTTGTGGTCGTGACGGTGAACCACCGCCTCAACGCCTTCGGCTACAGCTATCTCGCGCGGCTGGGCGGACCTGAACTGGCCGACAGCGGCAATGTCGGCAATCTGGATCTGATCCTGGCGCTGCAATGGGTGCGCGACAACATCGCGGGCTTCGGCGGCGACCCGGGCAACGTCACGACCTTCGGCCAGTCGGGCGGCGGGGCAAAGTGCGTGACCCTGATGGCCATGCCGCGCGCGGCGGGCCTCTACCACAAGGTCGCGACCATGAGCGGCCAGCACGTCACCGCCATGGGACCGATCCACGCCACGATCCGCGCCCGCGCCTTCATGGACAAGCTGGGCCTCAAACCCGACGAGACCGACAAGCTGAAGACCCTGCCCGCGGCCCAGCTGGTCGAGGCGCTGAGGATGCGCGACCCGCTGGAGCGCAAGGGCGGCATCGTCTTCTGGTCAGTGGTGGACCACGGGGTGCTGCCGCGCCATCCGTTCTATCCCGACGCCCCGCGCGAGAGCGGGCATATCCCGATGATCATCGGCAACACCCACGACGAGACCAAGGCCTTCCTGGGCGGGGATCCCAAGAACTTCGCCCTGACCTGGGACGAGCTGCCGGGCAAGCTGGAGAACGAGCTGGTGCTCGACATGTCGCCCGAATACCTGGTCGGCCGCTATCGGGCGCTCTATCCGCAGGCCAGCCCGTCGGACCTCTTCTTCGCCATCACCACGGCCGGGCGCTCGTGGCCGGGCCACCTGATCCAGGCCGAGCAGCGCGCCCGCATCGGCGCCCCGGCCTGGATGTACCAGCTGGACTTCGGCGCCCAGACCGATCCCCGGATGGGCGCCTATCACAGCTACGACATCGCGCTGGTGTTCGGCACGCTGGACGCCAGGGGCTCGATGACCGGCACGGGTCCGGCGGCGGTGAAGGTGCGCGACCAGCTCGGCGCGGCTTTCGCCTCGTTCGCGCGGACGGGCGATCCCAACTGCGCGGCGATCCCGGCGTGGGAGAAATACACCCTGCCCCGACGGCCGACCCTGGTGGTCAACGAGACCTCGGCGATGGTGGATGACCCGCGCAAGGAAGAGCGCGAGATCTTCGCGGTCGCGCCGTTCATGAAGGAAGGGACGTAAGGGGCTCAAGGAACCTCCCCCTCTGGGGGAGGCGATCGCGTAGCGATCGGTGGGGGGAAGTCGGTGATGATCTTCCGATACCTCGAAAGCTGAAAACGTCCCCCCTCCGGCCCTCCGGGCCACCTCCCCCAGAGGGGGAGGATCCATTGACGCCGGCGCTCTTAAAGATGCTCCCCTTCTAGGGGAGCTGTCGCGGAGCGACTGAGGGGGCAGCGCGGCCTTACCGCCCCACCGCCACGGCCGCGGAAAACGCCGAGGTCGCCCCGACCGGGGTCGTGACGGTCGCGGTGATGGCGTCGCCGATCTTCGCCCCGGCGACCTTGCCGGAGAACTCGGCCCGGCCGCTGGCGTCCGTCACGGCCCGCAGGCTCCCGAGATAGCGCTCGCCCTCCCGACCCAGCGGCCGGTTACCGAAAACCTCGACCACCACGGCCGCGTTGGGCGAAGCGTCCAGCACGCCGGCCACGGCAAGCTCGTCCTTGGAGACGTGAGCGCTCGCCAGCCTCGGCGGCTGGAGCCCGAACTGCGGCGCCGCATGGCACTTCTCCGGCGTGTTCGGCGCGGTGCAGACCTGGGCCGCGCCGGCCTTGTCGAACACCACGCCCATGCCGCGCGAGCCGACGAAGCTGGCGTGCTCCAGTCCCGGCGGACCGACGACGATGCCGCCGCGGACCATTTTCTCGTCGCACGAGCCGCCGGCCGAGCACAGCCTGATCGGCTTGCCGTTGCCGGCGATCGCGTTCTGGCTGATGCGGTTGGCGGCGACCTTGGCCTCGGGCCGCACGGCGACGCCGATCCCGTTGCCGCGGATCTCGTTGCCCGCGATCATGTTGCCCTCCCCGCTGACGCTGATCCCGAAGGCGTTGCCGGTGAAGACGTTGGCGCCGATGTAGTTGCGCGCGCCCCAGTTCAGTTGCAGGCCGTCGGAGTAGTTGGAGAAGCGATTGCGCACGACGGTGTTGTCGTTGCCCCACAGGATCTCGATGCCCTGCGAGGGCTCCAGGTTGTCGGCTCCGCCGTCGAAGCTGTTGTCGGCGATCAGGTTGAAGGCCGCGCCGCGCGTCAGCTCCAGGCCGTCGCCGTTCTCGACGAACGCGTTGCGCAGCACCTTGTTGTCGAGCGTGGTGTGCGAGGTCGAGCCGCCCTTGCCGTCATCGCCGCTGAGCATCACGCCCGCGCCGCCGATGTTCCTGACGATGCGATTGTCGGCGATCACCGCGTTCGAGGTGCGCAACACCAGCACCCCGATGCAGAAGCCCCGGATCTCCAGCCCGCGCAGGGTCACGCCCTTGGTGTCGACCAGGGCGAAACCGGGATTGCTGGCGGTGCGGACATTGGTGCCGTACTGGCCCTGGACCATGCCGGGGCAGCTCTTCAGGTCGCGCGACAGGTAGCCCGAGCCGTCGACGACATTGTGCCCGCCGTTGCGGGCGAAGGCCTGGCCCTCGATGATGACCGGCCCCTTGATCGGCGGCAGGGCCGATTTCAGCACGATGGCAGGGACGGCGATCTCGATGCGGTAGCGGCCCTGTTCGGCGTTGCTGGTCTCGATAGCCCAGCGCAGCGAGCCCTTGTCGCCGTCGTCAGCGTCGCGATCGACCAGCAGCAGTTCGGCCTGCGCGCCCGACTGGGCCGGCCCGCCGGCGGCGACCGCGGCGATCGGCTTGGGATCCTGGGCAAAGGCCGGCCAAGCCAGCAGGGCCGCGACGATCGCGGCGGACGCAACACGAACCATCGATCCCTCCATCTTCTCGTGCGGGTCCTCTTCCTTCGACAAGCTCAGGATGAGGACCAATTCAACGGCCGCACAGTCGAAACCTCACCCTGAGCTTGTCGAAGGGCGAGGTTTCGCCGTCTCAAACCACCCGGTCCCAGGGAAAGCTCAACGTCGGCTGGTTGACGTGGCGCTTCATCTTCAGGGTCAGGCGCGCGCCCGAGCCCGGCGCCAGCCTCAGCGTGAAGGCCGAGGCGTCGACCGCCTGGGCGGCGCCCTCGCCGATCGCGGCGCTGAGGATCTGGTGCTCGCCATAGGCGCCGCCCTGGATCGTCACCGTGCGCGGGGTCACGGGGCTCAGATTGATCAGGCTGACCACCGTCTCGTCGTCGGCCAGCCGCTCGACCAGGGCCGCCACGTCGGGCGGCGCGCCGGCCCGGCGCCGCTCGGGATCGAAGTAGCGCAGGCGCGCGTAGTGCAGCGCCCCGCCCTGCGAGGGCGAGGACTTCGACCACGGCGGCCGGGCGATGTGGATGCCGCCTTCCATCAGCTGGATCAGGGCGGTGACGCTGGCCGGATTGATGTCGAGCGCGGCGTCGGCCAGGCGGGTGTCGGGGGTCGACGTGTCGTCCCGCTGGGCCTGGGCGCGGGCGCGCACCCGCTCCAGGTCGCCACGCAGAGCCTTGGCGGGATATGAGGGATCCTTGCCATCCAGCCAATCGAGCCAGGGATGCGCCGCCGCGCGGGCCCGGTCGGAACCCTTCATCGACAGGTACCAGATCTCCAGCCCGTTCAGCTGGTACTCGCCGGGCGCGAAGCCATACCAGCCCTTGGGCCCGTACATGCGCGGGGTCGAGACCTTGCCGTCCTCGACCTTCTTCTGGGCGTTGATGACGTCGTTCTGGCGGCGCCACACGTCGAGATACTTGTCGTCGCCGGTCAGCAGGTAGGCGTTCATGAAGCCGACGACGGCGCGCGGCACGCGGTTGCGGTCCTCGCGCTTGCCGGTCTGCGGCACGACGGGCGAGAAGCCCCAGCCGTAGGTCCCGCTCCACCACCGGCCCTTGGGGACCTGGCCGTCCAGCCCGACCTTGCTGGGGATCACGTCGCCATTGGCCCGCGCCCGCTCGATCCAGCCGTCGACGTACTTCAGGATCCAGTCGCGGTACCTGGCCTCGTGGTCCAGCATGTAGGCGTTCATCACCAGGCTGGTGGCCTGCAGGTTCAGCGGACTGTCGCCGACCACGTCGTCGTACTCGTCGTAGTGGCGCAGGGTCTCCTCGTACGAGCGCTCGCCGTGCTCCATGTAGAAGTGGGTCACGTCGAACGGGTCGCCGGCCCAGTCCAGGGGCGTGGCCTTGCGCAGCATCGGACCCCGGCTGCCGGTGATCATGCTGCGGATGACGTTGAGCTTGGGGTCGTAGTTCGGCGTCGACGGGTCCTCGCCGGTGTAGAAGCCCGAGAACCGCCTGGCCCGCTCGCGGAAGCGCGGATCGTTCGGCGCGGAAAGGCCCAGCAGGTTGAACACCGACAGCCCCTCGGAAAGGTGCTGCCAGTCGCTCATGACCGGGAATTCCTTGTAGTACATGCCCTCGCGCGCGAACGGCACGTCCTTGGTCCGGGCCGCCGTATACTGGCGGACATTGCCCTCGAAGGCCTTCCGGGCCAGCTCGAGCACGCGGTCGCCGGCGCCCAGGGCGTGCAGGGTCGGCCAGTCGTTGACGTTCTCGATGGCGTCGTCGGGGCCGTCGTTGGCGCCCCAGCGCTCGAAGGCCAGCAGGTAGCCGCGCTCGTCGAAATAGCGGGCGAAGAAGGCCTCGCAGGCCTCTTCGTTGGCCTTCAGCAGTTCGCGTTGCAGCAGGGCCCATTCGGGCGCGACCATCGGCGTCGTCACGGTCAGGGCGGCGGGCGCTGCGCTCGCCGCGCGGCCGATCCCGGCGAGAACCAGGGCCGAGGCGCCGGCCAGGACGTGGCGTCGAGAAAGCATCAGGCCGCCTTCAGCTGCAGGCGCTGGATCTTCCCGACGATCAGGAAGTAGGCCAGCACGGCGATCAGGCAGTGGGCGCCGACGAAGATCAACGCCCCATCGAACGAGCCGGTGGCCTGGACGATGTAGCCGATGACGATCGGGGTCACGATGCCGGCGGTGTTGCCGAAGGTGTTGAAGACCCCGCCGGTGACCCCGGCCATCTCCTTGGGCGAGGTGTCCGACACCACCGCCCAGCCCAGCGACGCCACGCCCTTGCCGAAGAAGGCCGCGGCCATGATCACGATGACCAGCCACTCCTGTTCGACGTAGTTGCAGATGACGATGCAGGTGGCCAGGATCATGCCCAGGAGCAGCGGCGTCTTGCGGGCGATGTCGAGATTGCCGGTCTTCTTCAGCAGGGCGTCTGAGATCATCCCGCCCAGCAGGCCGCCGGCGAAGCCGCACAGGGCCGGCAGAGCGGCGGTGAAGCCCGCCTGCAGGATCGACAGCCCCCGCGCCTTGACCAGATAGATCGGGAACCAGGTGACGAAGAAGTAGGTCAGCACGTTGATGCAATACTGGCCGATATAGACGCCCAGCAGCATCCGGCTGGTCAGCACCTGCTTGACGTTGGCCCAGGTGAAGGCGGCGCCGGCGTTGGCGGTCTTGTCCTCCATCCGCACCAGGCCGCCGCCGGCCTCGATGTAGTCGAACTCGGCCTTGCTGATCTTCGGGTGCTCGACCGGGCTGTGGATCAGCTTGACGAAGAAGAAGGCCGCGACGATGCCGATCGCGCCCATGACGAAGAACACCGAGCGCCAGCCGAAGTCGTGGGCCAGCCACCCCATCAGCGGCGCGAAGGCGACCAGCGAGAAATACTGGGCCGAGTTGAAGATCGCCGAGGCCGTGCCGCGCTCCGAGCCCGGGAACCATGCCGCCACGATGCGCGCGTTGGCCGGGAACGACGGCGCCTCGGCAAGGCCGACGAGGAAGCGCATGAAGAACAGGGCCACTGCCGCCGCCAGCCCCGTGAAGGCGCCCGAGAAGCCCTGCAGCAGGGTGAAGCTGGACCACAGCACCAGGGCCGCGGTGTAGATCTTCTTGGAGCCGAAACGGTCGAGCAGCGCCCCGCCGGGGATCTGGCCCAGCACATAGGCCCAGGCGAAGGCCGACATGATGTAGCCCATGGCCACCGGATCCAGGCCCAGCTCCTTCGACGCCGACTGGCCAGCGATCGAGAAGGTGGCGCGGTCGGCGTAGTTGATCGTCGTGATGATGAAGAGCGTCGCGATGATCAGCCAGCGCACGCGGGTACGCCTGGTGGTGTCGGTCATGGACGCTCTCCCTGGGGCGCCGCTCTGTCGTCGGCGCTTTGGGAGGACGCTAAGGGGCGTCGAGGCCCAGGTCTAAGTCAAATCGCCTATGGACCGATCCACGGGCGACATGGATCGAACCGCGGTACGCATCGAAACCCAAGGCTGTCAAAGGATCGCCCGCGCGCGAGACGGCAGGCGCCGCAGCGGAAACCTGTGGATCGGTGCACATCGCGCATAGGTCCATACCTGATTGGGATTGGCCCTCCGTTCGAACCCGTCCCTATGGTTCAGGCAACGAAGAAGCAGGCTGAGCCGGCTTCCAAAAGCGGCCCGCGCAGACGGGCATCGGGAGGGACAGATGACGTCCAACAGGAATCCGCGCCTGCGCGCCGTGCTCGGCGCCAGCGCTTCGGCCTTCACCATTCTGGCCGCCGGCGCCGCCATGGCCCAGGAGGCCCAGCCGCCGGCGGCCGAACCCGCATCCGACGAGGTCGAGGCCATCGTCGTCACCGGCTTCCGCGCCAGCCTGCAGAGCGCCATCAACCTCAAGCGCAACGAAAGCGGCGTGGTCGACGCCATCAAGGCCGAGGACATCGCCCAGTTCCCCGACCTGAACCTGGCGGAGTCGCTGCAGCGCATCCCGGGCGTGTCGATCTCGCGCATCAACGGCGAAGGCCGCCAGATCACCGTGCGCGGCCTGGGTTCGGAGTACACCCGCGTCCGCATCAACGGGATGGAGGCGATCTCCACCACCGGCGGCACCGCCAACAGCGGCGGCACCAACCGCGGCCGCGGCTTCGACTTCAACGTCTTCGCCTCGGACCTCTTCAACAGCATCGCCGTGCGCAAGACCGCCTCGGCCGACGTCGAGGAAGGCTCGCTGGGCGCCACGGTCGACCTGACCACCGCCAAGGCCTTCGACAGCGGCAAGCCCCAGCTCGTGCTGTCGGCCGGCGCCAGCTACAACGACCTGTCGGAAAAGACGACGCCGCGCGTCTCGGTGCTGGCCAGCAACGTGTTCTTCGACGGCAAGGTCGGCGCCCTGCTGTCGGTGGCCTACGAAGAGCGCCACCTGAAGGAGGAAGGCGCCAACATCACCCGCTGGGCCACCGGCGCCAGCAACGGCGGCTTCAACAGCGCCTCGACCGTGCCCGGCTACACCGTCGCCCAGATCAACAGCGCCAACATCTTCGCCCCGCGCATCCCCGGCTATGTCAGCTACGACATCGAATCCAAGCGCCTGGGGATCGCCGGCTCGCTGCAATACAAGCCCAATTCCGACACCCAGGTCACGCTGGACGCCCTCTACGCCTACCTGGCCGGAACCCGCAAGGAAGCCCAGTTGCAGGCCATCGGCCTGTCGCGCGCCAACACTGGCAAGCCCCAGACCATCATCCGCGACGGCGTCGTCGAGAACGGCAACCTGGTCTACGCCCGGATGGACAATGTCGATCTGCGCACCCAGGCGGCCTATGACGAGCTGAACACCGAGTTCAAGCAGTTCACCCTGTCGGGCACGCACGACTTCAGCGGCAACCTGCGGGTGGGCATGCTGGCCGGCTATTCGGACTCGACCTTCACCCAGCCGATCTCGACCATCGTCACCTTCGACCGGGCCAATAGCCAGAACTACCAGTACGACTTCCGCAAGGGCCGCGCGCCGCAGATCCTGCTGGGCTTCGACCCGACCGATCCGGCCAACTGGTCCTCGACCAACGGCACCTCCGAGGTGCGCATCCGCCCGCAGTTCGTCGAGAACCAGTTCTCGACCGCCAAGGTCTATGGCGAGTGGGACCTGAACGACAAGCTGCGCCTCAAGGCGGGCCTGGACTGGCGCAAGTTCGAATATGACAGCTATGGCCAGTACCGGACCAGCGAAACGGTCGTCCAGACCCTGACCCCGGCCCAGCTGGCCTCGGTGTCGAAGGTGTTCACGGGCTTCGGCAGCGGCATGAACCTGCCGGAGGGCAACTTCACCTCCTGGCTGATCCCCGACATCGACAAGTACGCCGCCCTCCTGGGCATCTACAGCAACAGCGGCATCTACGCCCTGACCGACACCAACAACTCCAGCGCCCGCGGCCAGTACGGCGCGGTCGAGGAGCAGGACTACGGCGCCTACGTCCAGGCCGAGTTCAAGTTCGACGCGTTTGGCCTGCCCTTCCGCGGCGACGCCGGCGTGCGCCGCGTCCATACCAAGCAGGAGTCGGCCGGCTACGCCGCCGTCGCCGGCGCCATCCAGCGGGTCGACGTCGCCCGCGACTACAACCTGACCCTGCCCTCGTTCAACCTGGCCGCCGACCTGTCGGAAACGGTCGTGGCCCGCGTCAGCGCCGCCCAGACCATCGCCCGCCCGGGCATCGGCTCGCTGTCGCCCGGCGGCGATGTGGCCGTGCAGGGCGCCAACCGCACCTACAGCTCGGGCAACCCGTACCTGACGCCGACGAAGTCCGACAATCTGGACTTCTCGCTGGAATGGTACCGCGAAAAGGGCGCGATGATCGCGCTGGGCGTCTTCTACAAGCGCATCGACACCTTCGTGGCCACCCTGCGCCGCGAGGCCGTCTACAACACCCTGGGCCTGCCGGACTCGCTGCTGACCGGCACCGGCGCGACCACCGACCAGGTGTTCCAGGTGACCCAACCCGTCAACAGCGACGGCGGCGACCTGAAGGGCTTCGAGATCAACGTCCAGCAGCCCTTCACCTTCCTGCCGGGCTTCTGGAGCAACTTCGGCGTGGTGGCCAACTACACCTATGTCGACTCCAAGATCGAGTACCTGACCTCGACGACGCCGGGCGCGCCGACGGTGAACGCCACCCTGGTGGGCCTGTCGAAGAACGCCGCCAACCTGACGCTCTACTACGAGACCCCCAAGTGGAGCGTGCGCGGCTCGCTGGCCTATCGCGACGGCTACCTGACCCAGGTGCCCGGCAGCGACGGCAACACCGTCCAGGGCACCAACGAGACCCTGAACGTCGACATGCAGGCCAGCTGGAACATCCGCGACAACCTCAAGCTCTCGATCGAGGGCGTGAACCTGACCGACGAGTTCAACGACCAGTACGTCGGCGATAGCAACCGGCTGAACGTCTACACCCACAGCGGCCGCCAGTTCCTGGTCGGCCTCCGCTACAACTTCTAGGCGCGATCCTACCTCCCCCCGGCGCCTAGGCAGCCCGCGTCGCTCTCCTTCCAGGGCGGCGCGGGTTTTCTTTTGGGGAGACGACCAGTGCGTGGTCCTCGTCCTTCGACAAGCTCAGGATGAGGACCAAGGCAGGCGCAGGCGCCAACGCAAACTCACCCTGAGCCTGTAGAAGGGCGAAGTTGCCGCTCCCTTACCTCGGCATCGTCGTCGCCTGGCGGCGCACCACCCGGCAGCGGGTCTGGCCGAACTTCGTGGCGCAGAAGCCGGTCTCGTCCGAGCCCTGGCGGATCACCGCCCAGCGGTCGCGGTCGCACAGACGCCAGGTCTCGCGGAAGCGGCCCTTGTCGTCATAGGGAAACACGGGCGCATCGCCCTGGGTGTAGAACTGGGTCATGCCGGTGAAGCCGCCGAAGCTGGTCTTGCCGTTGACCACGCCGCAGACCCGGCCCGTGCGCATCATCCACACCCCGCCCAGCTCCAGCTCGCGCGACTGCTTCAGGCGGGCGACGAGGGCCGGCTGCACCACGGCCCAGCGCTGGGCGGCCTGGCGGCGGGCCGGCTCCAGCGCCGCGCCTTCCGCCGGCGGCAAAGGTCCCATGGCCCGCTCGAACCGGATGAAGTCGAAGATCCCATAGGCCAGGGCCGCCAGCATCGAGGCGACCATCACGAGACCAAGGATGCGCCAGGCGATGGCGACCCCGCGCTTGCGGCCGACATGGGCGTCGGGAACGGGCAGGACGAACGACACGGTGATCTCCCCCTCTGATCGAAGAAAAGATTACACATGTAATTTTATAATTCAACCGCCCCTTCAGTCGTCATCCCGGCCGCAGCGCAGCGGAGAGCCGGGACCCAGGGGCCGACGCACTGCGCCGACCACCATCGGGCAGACCACCCAACCGCCGAGCCCAGCCCCCTGGGTCCCGGATAAGCCCTGCGGGCTTTCCGGGATGACGAAGGAGGTGCGAGGGCTGATCCCTACCGCGCCTCGGCCGCGGCGCGGTTCAGCGGCGGCGGGGTGACGCCGTCGACGAACAGCCGGGCGCTGGCGCCGGGGATGCGGGTCGAGGGCGGGGCCGGGCCGCGCGGGGCCAGGGACCAGACGCCCATGACGATCATCACGGTCAGCGCGCCCAGGGTGACGGCGGCGGTCAGGCCCTCGCTGGAGACCGGGGCCGGGCCGGCGATGACCCGCACGCGCGACACCAGCGGATGGCGGCCGAAGGCGCAGGCCAGCGGCGAGGCGGCGGTGAAGGCGTGGGCCTTCATCAGGGTCTCGGCGTAGCGCTTGCGGGCCTTGGGATGCAGGGCGACGACATCGCCGTCGCAGGCGATCTCCTGGTCCAGGCGGGCGACGAACGCCCCCAGGTGGACGATCGGATTCAGCCAGCCCAGGGCCTGGCAGGCGGTGATGATCAGGTTGCCGCGCGGGTCGCCGCGCCGCATGTGGGCGCGTTCGTGGGCCAGGACCAGCTCACGCTCGTCGGCGGTGAAGCGCAGGGCGAAGTCGCGGGGGATAACCAGGCGCGGGCAGAACACCCCCATGACCGCCGGCCCTTCCAGGCCCGCGCGGGCGCGCTGGCGGAAGGCCCGCTCCGACAGGGCGATGAACCCGGCCAGGCCGACGACACCGGCCAGCCAGACGACCAGGAAGCCCACCGCCAGCAGGCGCTCGGGCGGCTGCTGCGCCGCGCCGGCGCCCAGGGCGTCCGACAGGCTGGGGAAGACGCTGGCCAGGGCGGCGGCCGGCGCCAGGCGCCACAGCTTGTAGGCCGCCTCCGAGCCGACCAGGCGGCGCACCGGGACACGCAGCGCCAGCACGACCAACACGCCGACGGCGGCGGCCAGCTGCGCCCGCAGCAGGGTTATGGCCAGCAGTTCAATCAGCATCGTCCAGCTCCGCGATCAGCTGCTTCAGCTGCTTGACCTCGTCGGGCGACAGCGAGCGGTGCTTGGCGAAATGGGCGACCAGCGGCGTCAGGCGGCCTTCGAACAGGCGGTCCAGCAGGCCCTGGCTCTCGGTCTGCAGGTACTCGGCGCGGCTGACGATCGGCACGTAGCGGACGCGGCCGTCGATGCGGCGCGACTCGATGGCCTTGCGCTTGAGCAGGCGGTTGATCAGCGTCTTGACCGTGGCCTCGCCCCACCCTTGAGGGCCTGCGACGGCCTCCAGGATCTCCTCGACGGTCAGGGGGCTCTGGGTCCAGAGCGCTTCCATGACGTGGCTTTCGGCGTGGGTGATGCTCATGGCTGTCCGCTGCTCTACTGGCCTGGATGATTACGCCCGTAAATGAAGCCGTCAAGCGATGCTTGGCGGACGCGGGCAGTCGGTTAAGAGTGCGCGCCATGACTCTTCTGCTCGCCCCTCGCCTCGCCCCCTGCGGTCCGATCGTCGATCCCAAGGCCGCCGAGCGCGCCCACGAGATGATCGCCAAGCGGGCCGGCGAGCGGATGGGCCTCGTCGACGCCGCCTGGCCGGCCCTGGCCCCGGTGTTCGCCGCCAGCCCCTACCTGGCGGGCCTGGCGCGTCGCGACGGCGTGCGCCTGGCCAGCATCCTGGACAGCGAGCCGCAGGCGCGCCTGGACCAGATCCTGGCGGCCGCCCAGGCCGTCGCCGCCGAGCCCGACTTCGAGACCGCCCGCAGGACACTGCGTGAACTGAAGGCCGACCTGCACCTGCTGACCGCCCTGTGCGACCTGGGCGGCGTCTGGGACCTCGACGCGGTGACGCTTGCCCTGACCCGCTTCGCCGACGCCAGCCTGCACGCGGCCCTGGCCCAGGCCGCCCGGGTCGAGGTGGCGCGCGGGGCGCTGACCGGCGTGGGGGATGGCGAGGACGGCCCGATCCCGGGCCTGTTCTGCATCGCCATGGGCAAGCACGGCGCCTACGAGCTGAACTATTCCAGCGACATCGACTTTTCGATCTTCTACGCGCCCGAGGCGCTGCCGGTGTCGGAAGGAACCGAGCCGCAGGGCGTGGCCGTGCGCCTGACCCAGCACCTGGGCCGGATGCTGGCCGAGCGCACAGCCGATGGCTACGTCTTCCGCATCGACCTGCGCCTGCGGCCCGACCCGTCCTCGACCCCGCCGGCCATGCCGATCGACGCGGCTTTGGACTACTATGAGAGCGTCGGCCAGAACTGGGAGCGGGCGGCCCATATCAAGGCCCGGATCGCGGCCGGCGACATCGCGCGGGGCGAGGCGTTCCTGGCCGAGCTGCAACCCTTCATCTGGCGACGCAATCTCGACTTCGCCGCCATCGCCGACATCCATTCGATCAAGCGCCAGATCCACGCCTACAAGGTGGACGAACGGCTGGAGGCCAAGGGCGCCGACCTGAAGCTTGGTCGCGGCGGCATCCGCGAGATCGAGTTCTTCGTCCAGACGCAGCAGCTGATCCTGGGCGGCCGCCATCCGGACCTGCGCAGCCCGCGCACGCTCGACGCGCTCGCCGCCCTGCGCGACGCCGGCCACGTGACGCCGGAGGACTGCGAGTACCTGACCGCCGCCTATCACGACCTGCGGGCCCTGGAGCACCGGGCCCAGATGATCGCCGACGACCAGACCCACAAGCTGCCGGAGTCCGACGCCGACCGGAAGAAGGTCGCCGCCCTGTGGGGCCAGAGCAACCTGCGCAGCTTCGACGCCGCCGTCGGCAAGATGCTGAAGGGCGTCAACCAGCGCTACGGCGCCCTCTTCAAGGGCGAGGAGGAGCTGTCGTCGCGGTTCGGCAGCCTGGTCTTTACCGGCGTCGAGGACGATCCGGAGACCCTGGCCACGCTCAAGCGCATGGGCTTCTCGTCGCCGGAGCGGGTGGCCGCCACCATCCGCGGCTGGCACCACGGCCACATCGCCGCCACCCGCACCGAGCGCGGACGCGAGCTCTTCACGCGCCTGGCCCCCCGCCTGCTGGACGCGGCCAACGCCACGGGCGCGCCCGACCCGGCCTTCAACCGTTTCGCCGACTTCTTCGCCTCGCTGAGCTCGGGCGTGCAGATCCAGTCGCTGTTCCTGGCCCAGCCGCGCCTGTTCGAGCTGGTGGTGCAGGTCATGGCCTTCGCCCCGCGCCTGGCCGCCACCCTCGCCCGCCGGCCGACGGCGCTGGACGCCCTGCTGGATCCGGCCTTCTTCGGCCCCATGGAGATGCCGTCGGAGGTTCCGTGGGACCCGGCCGAATTCGAGCCGTCGATGGACGCGGCCCGGCGCCTGTTCCGCGACCAGGCCTTCCGTATCGGCGTGCGGGTGATGAGCGGCACGGCCGACGCCAGCGACGTGGGCCGGGCCTTCGCCGACCTGGGCGACCTGATCGTCGGGGGCCTCGCGCCCGCCGCCCTGGCCGAGGTCGAACGGCTTGGCGGCGCCTTCCCCGGCCAGGTGGCCGTGGTCGCCCTGGGCAAGGCCGGCTCGCGCGAGATGACGGCCAAGTCCGATCTCGACCTGATGACGCTGTACGCGGCCGACGCGCCGGCGGCCCAAGAGGATGTCGTTTCGGAGGTGAAGGGCTGGAGCGCCGACGTCTTCTACGCCCGCTTCACCCAGCGCCTGACCTCGGCCCTGTCGGCCCCGACCGCCGAGGGCACGCTCTATGAAGTGGACCTCAAGCTGCGCCCCTCGGGCAGCAAGGGGCCGGTGGCCGTCAGCTTCACCGCCTTCGAGGACTATTACGAGCGCGAGTCCGAGACCTGGGAGCTCTTGGCCCTGACCCGCGCCCGGGTGATCTGGGCCAGCTCGCCGGAATTCAAGGCGCGAGCCGAAGGCGCGATCGAGGCGGCCCTGCGCCGCCCGCGCGACGTGGCCAGGACCGCCGCCGACGTGCTGGACATGCGCGAACTGATGGAGCGCGAGCGGCCCGGCAAGGGCCCCTGGGACCTGAAGCTCGACCCCGGCGGTCTCGTCGACATCGAGTTCATCGCGCAGTACCTGCAGCTGGCCCACGGGCCTGACGGCGGCCCGCTGGCCCAGAACACCGGCGAGGCCCTGTCGGCCCTGATCGACGCGGGCCTCGCCGACAAGGCGGCCCTGACCGCGGCCCTGTCGGCCTGGCGGTTGGAGCAGGACCTGTCGCAGCTGATCAAGGTGGCGCTGGAAAACGGCGACGACCCGGAAAGCGAACCCAAGGCCTTCCGCGCCCTCCTGGCGCGCGCGGGCCACGTGACCCAGTTCCGCTCGCTGAAGGCCAAGCTGGTCAAGGCCAAGGCCGAGGCCCGCAAGGCGTTCGAGCAGGTGGTGAAGTAGGAGGGAAAAAGAGATCCTCCCCCTCTGGGGGAGATGGCCCGAAGGGCCGGAGGGGGGCCGTTTTCAGCTTTCGCTACGCCGACAGTCCGCCCACTTCCCCCTCCGTCGGCTTCGCCGACACCTCCCCCTTCAGGGGGAGGATCTCGTACCCGCGACGGAAACCCCGCCCTCCTCCGTTGAAGCTCCTGAAGGACGGGCCATCCCCCCTACCCGGAGCATTCGATGAAGACGTTCACCACCCTGGTCGCCGCGACCGCGATCGCCGCCTGCGCCGCCTCGGCCCAGGCCCAGACCAAGCCGGCCGGCGAGACCCAGGCCGCCTTCCAGGGCCAGCGCGCGGCCCAGATGCTGGCCAAGCTGGACGCCGACAAGGACGGCAAGCTGTCGAAGACCGAGTTCGAGGCCATGCGCCAGAAGAAGCCCGACGCCGCCAAGGCCCAGGGCGCCAAGGCCGGCCGGGGCGATCGCCTCTGGGGCCGCCTCGACGCCGACAAGGACGGCTTCCTGTCGCGCGCCGAGCTGGAGGCCATGGCGGCCAAGCGCTTCAAGCGGATGGACGCCGACGGCGACGGCGTGCTCACCTCGGCCGAACGACAGGCCGCGGCCGGCAAGGCCAAGGCGGCGATGTGACGGCCGGCATGGGCTTGGCGTGACGAGGTGAGGCTTGGCGAGCGAGGGGGAAGACCCCGACCTGGCGTTGCTGGAAGGCGTGGGACGGGGCGAGCAGGCCGCCGTGCGACGGCTGCTGGACGCCCGTCTGCCGCGCATTCTCGCCTTGGCCCGGCGGCTGCTCGCCGATCCGGACGAGGCCCAGGACGTGGCCCAGGAGACCTTCCTGCGGGCCTGGAAGCAGGCGCCTTCGTGGCGTCCGGGCCAGGCCCGCTTCGACACCTGGCTGCACCGCGTGGCCCTGAACCTGTGCCGCGACCGGCTGCGGCGACGGCGCGAGACGGCGATGGCGCAGCCCCCGGAAGTGGCCGACCTTGCCCCGACCGGCGAGGGCGCGTTGCTGGGCGTCCAGATCGGCGGGCGCATCGAGGCGGCCCTGGCCGCCTTGCCCGAGCGCCAGCGCGAGGCGATCGTGCTCTGCCACCACCAGGGCCTGGGCAACAAGGAGGCCGCCGCCCTGCTGGGGGTGTCGGTCGAGACGCTGGAAAGCCTGCTGGGCCGAGGACGGCGCGCCCTGCGCGCGGCCCTGGCCGACCTGATGGAGGCGGTCAGATGACCATCTGGGCGATGAGCTTGAAGGAGGGCGCGCGACCATGACCCCCGACCGCTTCGCCGACCTGGCGGCCGCCCATGGCGGCGACATCGGCCGCTGGCCGCAGGACCTGCGCGAGGCCGCCCGCGCGGCCCTGGCCGCCGATCCCTCGCGGCTGGGCGCGGTGCTGGCCGCCGAGGCCGACCTGGACCGCCTGCTCGACCTGGCCCCGGCGCAGAGCGCAGACGCCGCCCTGCTGGGCCTGCTGCTGGAGGCCGCGCCAAAGCCGCGGCGTTCGGCCAGCGCCTGGTGGGCGGGCCTGGCCGCCGGTATCGGCCTGGCCGTCGCCACCGTGGCCGGCGTCGCCGTCGGCGTCGCCTCGGGCGCGGGCGAGCGGCTGGACCGCCGGGCCGACGCCCTCCTGGCCGCCGCCTACGACCAGCCCGAGCCCGACACGGCGGCCGAGGCCCTGCCCGAACTCCTGGACGAGGCGACCGACCTATGAGCGCCAACCGTTCCCTGATCGTCGCCCTGGTGGTCTCCGGCGCGCTGAACCTGTTCCTGGTCGGCGGCATCGCCGGCGCGGCCTGGATGCGCCAGGAGACCCGCCGCGAGGCCCCGGCCGCCGCCCTGGCCCAGCGCCCGCCCTTGTGGACCGCCGGCCGCGACCTGCCGCCCGACCAGCGCCGCGCCCTGCGCCGCACCCTGCGCGAAGCGGCGCTGGAAAACCGCGCCGACGCCCAGGCCGCCCGCGCCGAGCGCCGCGCCGTGGTCGAGGCCATGGCCGACGGCCGCTTCGACCGCGCGCAGGCCGAGCGCCGGATGGCCGCCGCCCGGGCGCTGGAAAGCGGCGTCCGCGCCAAGGTCGACGGCCGCCTCGTCGCCTTCGCCGAGAGCCTGCCGCTCGAGGAGCGCAAGGTGCTGGCCGAGGGCCTGCGCCGGGTCTACGCCCCGCGCCAAAAGCCCCGCGACGAACGTCCCGAGCGGCCGCGCAGAAAAAACGACGCCCAGCCATAACCAAACCGCGTCCGGCTCCGTATCTTCGACACTGAAACCGGAGACACGCCCGTGCTGATCCGCCACCGCCCCGACCTGACCGAAAACGACGTCACCGACCGGGGGCTCCACCTGCGCCGACGTGAGTTCATCGCTGGCGCGGCGGGCCTGGGCCTGGCGGGCTTGGGCGGCATGGCGCACGCCGCGCCGCTGGCCTTCACCAAGGGCTTCTCGACCACCGAGAAGCCGACGCCGAAGGACGACGTCACCAGCTACAACAATTTCTACGAATTCGGCGTCGACAAGGGCGACCCGGCGCAAAACGCCGGCAAGCTGAAGACCCGCCCCTGGACGGTTCGCGTCGACGGCGCCTGCGAGGCCCCCCAGACCTTCGACATCGACGCCCTGATGAAGGCCAACAAGCTGGAGGAGCGGATCTACCGCCTGCGCTGCGTCGAAGGCTGGTCGATGGTGATCCCCTGGGTCGGCTTTCCGCTGAAGGACCTGATCGCGGCGGTCAAACCCACCTCCAAGGCCAAGTTCGTCGCCTTCGAGACCCTGATGAGGCCCTCGGAAATGACCGGCCAGCGCTGGGACGTGCTGCAATGGCCCTATCGCGAGGGCCTGCGCATCGACGAGGCCGTCCACCCGCTGACGCTGATCGCCGTGGGCCTCTACGGCGAGACCCTGCCCAACCAGAACGGCGCGCCGCTGCGCCTCGTCGTGCCGTGGAAGTACGGCTTCAAGAGCATCAAGTCGATCACCCGGATCAGCCTCGTCGAGCGCCAGCCGCCGACCGCCTGGAACCTGTCGGCGCCGCGGGAGTACGGCTTCTATTCCAACGTCAATCCGGCCGTGGACCACCCCCGCTGGTCGCAGGCCACCGAGCGCCGCATCGGCGAGTTCCGGCGGCGCGACACCCTGGCCTTCAACGGCTACGGCGAGTGGGTGGCGGACCTGTACCGCGGCATGGATCTGAAGAAGTTCTACTGATGAAGGACGAAATCGACACCGCCAACTCCTCCCCCGTGCAACGGGGGAGGTGGCGCGCTGCGGATACGCAGCGTGACGGAGGGGGCGAGGGACGGAGCGCCGCGCCCAGTCGCGGGGGGGGGGGGGGGGGGGGGGGGGGGGGGGGGGGGGGGGGGGGGGGGGGGGGGGGGGGGGGGGGGGGGGGGGGGG